>JBAUWM010000119.1:0-4717 GCA_049583775.1 Nocardioides sp. | reverse complement strand
CGCTGCTCTACCACCGCGGCGTGCCATCCGCGATCGTCGCCGCGGAGGTCTGGCCCCTCCTTGACCAGTCGCGCACGCCGAACCATCCGCTCAAGCCGCGACACCTGCGGCTGCACGACCTGCCGACGGGTACTGACGCCGTCACCGATCGACGGCTGGTGCTGGGCAACAATGACGTCCGCATCTCCTACGTCGTCACGGGCACCGAGCCCAGCGCGTTGTACCGCAACGCCACGGGCGACGAGTGCGTCTTCGTCGAGTCGGGTTCGGGGGTCGTCGAGACCGTTTTCGGCGTGCTCTTCTACCGGGCTGGCGACTACGTGCTCCTCCCGCGGGCCACGACCCATCGCTGGCTGCCGGCCGAGCCGTCGCGGCTGTACGCCATCGAGGCCAACAGCCACATCGCGCCGCCCAAGCGGTATCTCTCGCGGTACGGGCAACTGCTCGAGCACGCGCCGTACTGCGAGCGCGACCTCCACGCGCCCGAGGCTGTGCACCTGGCGGTCGACGAGAACGTCGAGGTGCTGGTGAAGCACCGGGTGGGTGGGCAGGTGGTGGGCACCCGCATGGTCTCGGCCACCCATCCGTTCGACGTCGTCGGCTGGGACGGCTGCCTCTACCCCTACACGTTCAACATCGACGACTACATGCCCATCACCGGCAAGATCCACCAGCCACCGCCGGTGCACCAGGTGTTCGAGGGCCACAACTTCGTGGTGTGCAACTTCTTGCCCCGCAAGGTCGACTACCACCCGCTGGCTATCCCGGTGCCGTACTACCACTCGAACGTCGACTCTGACGAGGTGATGTTCTACGTCGCCGGCGACTACGAGGCGCGCAAGGGTTCCGGCATCGGGCTCGGGTCGATCTCTCTCCACCCCGGTGGTCACGCGCACGGGCCGCAGCCGAGCGCTATCGAGGCGTCGCTGGGCGCTGAGTCGTTCGACGAGTCGGCGGTCATGGTCGACACATTCGCCCCTCTTGAGCTCGGTGAAGCTGGGCTCACGTGCGAGGACGACGCCTATGCCTGGACGTGGGCCCGGGGATAGTTCGTCATCCAGTCAACCTCTCGGGTGCCACGCATGTTGACTGGATGACGAACTATCCGGACCGATGCGCACCCGCCGGTCAGGCAAGATGGCGACATGACGTTTCGGGCTCCGCGCAGAGACATCGACGAGGACGACCTCAAGGTCACCGGCGAGGCACACGCCGCGGCTGGGCCGGTCGCCGTGGCGGTCGCCATGAAGCGCGCTGTGGAACAGATGGGGCCGCTGCGCACCGCGCAGACCCTGTTGCGTCTCAACCAGGCCGATGGCTTCGACTGTCAGGGGTGCGCCTGGCCCGATCCTGATCCGGAGCACCGGCACACGGCCGAGTTCTGCGAGAACGGCGCCAAAGCCGTCACCGAAGAGGCCACCAAGCGGCGGATAGGTCCGGAGTTCTTCGCCGAGCACTCGTTGGCCGAGCTCGAGGAGCGCACCGACTACTGGCTCGGCCAGCAGGGGCGGATCACCGAACCGATGGTCAAGCGGGCCGGAGCCACCCATTACGAGCCGATCACCTGGGACGCCGCCAACGCGATGATGGGCGAGTGCCTGCGGGGGTTGGCCAGCCCTGACGAGGCGATCTTCTACACCTCCGGCAAGACCTCGAACGAGGCTGCCTTCGCCTACCAACTGTTCGCCCGGGCCTTCGGCACCAACAACCTGCCCGACTGCTCGAACATGTGCCACGAGTCGACGTCGGTCGCGCTGGCCGAAACGATCGGCATCGGCAAGGGCTCGGTCTCCTTGCACGACGTCGAGCACGCCGAGCTCATCTGGGTGATCGGTCAGAACCCCGGCACCAATCACCCGCGCATGCTCAGCGCGCTCGAAGCCGCGAAGGCCAACGGGGCGAAGATCGTCGCGGTGAATCCTCTGCGCGAGGCGGGGCTGGTGCGCTTCAAGAACCCGCAGAAGCCAAAGGGTTGGATCGGCAACGGCACCGACCTCGCCGACCTGCACCTGCCGGTCCGGATCAACGGCGACCTCGCACTTTTTCAGGGTCTGGCGGCCTACTTGCTCGAGCATGACGCCGTCGACCGCGAGTTCATCGACCACCACACCGAGGGCTTCGACACGTGGGCAGCCCACGTGGCGCAGGTCGACTGGAGTGCGCTCGAGAGTGCCAGCGGGCTGACCCGAGCCCAGATCGAGGAGGCGGGCGAGTTGCTGCGCACGTCGTCGGCCACGGTGTTCTGCTGGGCGATGGGCATCACCCAGCACCGCAACTCGGTGGCCACGATCAAGGAGATCGTCAACGTCGCTCTGCTGCAGGGCAACATCGGCAAGCCCGGTGCCGGCCTCTGCCCCGTGCGCGGACACTCCAACGTGCAGGGCGACCGCACGATGGGTATCTGGGAGCGCCCGCAGCCCGCCTTCCTCGATGCGCTTCAAGCCGAGTTCGGCTTCGACCCGCCCCGCGAGCATGGGCTCGACACGGTCGACGCGGTCAAGGCGTTGCGCGATGGTCGCGCCCGGTTCTTCTTCGCGATGGGCGGCAACTTCGTCTCGGCCGTCTCAGACACCGCGGTCACTGAGGCAGCCATGCGCAACGCCGACCTGACGGTGCACGTGTCGACCAAGCTCAATCGCTCGCACGTGGTCACCGGCCGCGAAGCGTTGATCCTGCCGGCGCTGGGGCGATCTGAGCGTGACCGCACCGGTGGGCGCGAGCAGCGGGTGACGGTCGAGGACTCGATGTCGTCGGTGCACGCCTCGAAGGGTCCGCTCTCGCCTGCCTCGAAACACCTGCGCTCCGAAGTCGACATCGTCTGCGGGTTGGCCCAATCGACCCTAGGCGACAAGCACGGCATTCCGTGGGCGGACTTCCGTGCCGACTACTCCGCGATCCGTCGTCGGATCGCCAACGTGGTTCCGGGTTGCGCGGCCTACGACGAGAAGATCGACGAGCCCGGCGGCTTCGTGCTCCCGCACCCGCCGCGCGACTCGCGCACCTTCCCGACCGACGTCGACCGCGCCGTGTTCAGCGTCAGCCCGCTCGAGGTTGTTCACGTGCCCGAGGGTCGCCTGCTGCTGCAGACGCTGCGCAGTCACGACCAGTTCAACACCACCATCTACGGCCTCGACGACCGCTACCGCGGCATCAAGGGCGGTCGTCGCGTGGTGTTCGTGCACCCCGACGACATCCGTCACCTCGGTTGGACCGACGGCGACCACGTCGACCTGGTCAGCGAGTGGGACGACGGGTCGGAGCGGGTCGCTCCCAACTTCCGGATCGTCAGCTACGACCAGCCGGTGGGCTGCGCAGCCGCCTACTACCCGGAGACCAACCCCCTGATCCCGCTCGACTCCAAGGCCGAAGGCAGCAACACCCCGACATCGAAGTCAGTGGTCGTCCGCCTCGAGGCGCCCACCGATCGGCGTGCGGGAGTGGTCCGACCGCCCGACGAAGCACTCGAGCATGGCCACAAGCGCGCCACCGACCCGATCTGCCCGAGTTGAAGGATCCGCCGTGAGCAACCTCGACGACGACCCTGACGAGCTCACCTGCTTTGCGACACCGGCGGCCGGTGTGCAGGTGCTGGCGCCGCGCGACGTGCCGCTCGGCGGACCACGGGCGATGACAGTGCGCCGCACCCTGCCCTCCCGCGAGCGCTCGCTGATCGGTGCGTGGTGCTTCCTCGACCACTACGGTCCTGACCCCGTGGCAGGTCCTGGAGGGTCGGGGGGCATGAAGGTGCCGCCGCACCCCCACACCGGACTCCAGACGGTCAGCTGGCTGTTCACCGGCGAGATCGAGCACCGCGACAGCGCCGGTCACCACGCGATGGTCCGACCCGGGGAACTCAACTTGATGACCGCTGGCCGCGGCATCAGCCACTCCGAGGTCTCCACCCCGGCAACCGAGACCCTGCACGGCGCGCAACTATGGGTGGCCCTGCCTGACGACGCCCGACACGGCGAGCCGGGCTTCGCGCACTATGCGCCCGCGGCTGTGGTCGGTGCGGGCGTTGAGGCTCGCGTGTTCCTCGGGTCGCTGCTCGGCGACACCTCACCCGTGGCGACAGCCAGCCCGTTGCTCGGGGTCGAGCTGTGTCTCGACCCTGACGTCGACGTGGTGCTCGATGTCGACACCACCTTCGAGCACGGCGTGCTTGTTGACACCGGATCGGTCGTCGTCGCCGGACATCGGGCCACTGCCAACGACCTCGTCTACGTGCCGCCGGGCAACGCACGTCTCGTGCTGCACGCGACCGATGGGCCGTCACGGGTGCTGTTGCTGGGCGGTCCGCCGTTCGGTGAGTCGATCGTCATGTGGTGGAACTTCGTCGGCCGCAGCCACGAGGAGGTCGTCGAAGCCCGTGCCGCGTGGCAGGCCCAGATCACCGACAACGGCCTCCTCGACGGCCACTTCGGTATGCCGGTCGACGACGCGCTTGCGCCGATCCCCGCTCCCGAGATGCCGCACGTGCGATTGCGCGAGCGTCGCTAGGAGCGCGGTGGTTGAGGTGCGAAGGCCGCTAGGCCTGAGCCTCGGCGCCCCTACGGCGAACCGGGTTTCGAGGCTCGTCGCTGGCGCTCCTCGCACCTCAACCCTCGGGGGTGGCTGAGCCTTGGAGCCCCTACGGCGAACCCGGTTTCGAGGTTCGTCGCCAAAGCTCCTCACACCTCAACCTGCGGGGTGGTTGAGGTGTGAAGGCCGCTAGGCC
>JBAUWM010000118.1:0-1743 GCA_049583775.1 Nocardioides sp. | reverse complement strand
GGCGAGGCCGGTGAGGGTGAGGCCGGTGAGGAAAACGAGGGGAGTTTCGCCTGCCGGCAGGCGAAACTCGGGCTGGTCGACCGAAACATCGGTCGACCAGTGCGAGTTTCGGTCACCCAGCGTGACGGACGTGAACCGGCCGTCGTTGATCTCGACGTGGACGTCGTCCCGCACCGCGCCGTCGACCCACGCCCGCTCGAGCACGTACGCCGACCGGCTCATCGCGCGAGCCGCTCGAGCGTGTCGGCGAGCGCGGTCACGCCGGCCAGGCAGTCGGCCACGGACGCCGTCTCGGCCGGCGAGTGCGAGACGCCGGTCGGGTTGCGCACGAAGAGCATTGCCGTTGGGATGCCGGCCGCCGAGAGGATGCCGGCGTCGTGGCCGGCCTGGGTGGGGATGATCGGCCAGTCGCCGCCGGCATGGCCCACAGCCAAGTTCTGGGCCAGGTCGGCGTCGAACACGACCGAGCCCGACACCGACTCGGCGGTCACCGTGACCGTGGTTCCGTCGCGTCCTGCCCGCTCCCCGGCCTGCCGTTCGATCGCACCGACCAACTCGGAGAGAGCGCCGTCGGACCCGCACCGCGCGTCGAGCCAGGCCGTCACCCGCGAGGGCACCGCGTTGGTGCCGTTGGGTACGACGTCGATGCGCCCGAAGGTCGCGCGCTGGTCGACGAGGCGTGCCTGCTTGTTGGCCGCCAGCGCGGTCATCGCGTAGGTGAGCATCGGATCTGCGCGGTCTTCCATCCGGGTGCTGCCCGCGTGGTTGGCCTCGCCCACGAAGTCGAACCGGTAGCGCCCGTGCGGCCAGATCTCACTGGCCAGGCCCACCGCGGCACCGCGGTCGACGAGGTCGCGCCCCTGCTCCACGTGCAGCTCGACGAACGTCGTCACGCCCCGGAGCAACGACGATGCTCCTCCCTCGATCACATCACCCAGCCGAACCCCCTCGCGATCAGCCAGCTCTCGCGCCTTCTCCCACGAGATCGCCCCCACCGCGAGGCGCGACCCCAGACAGGCCAGACCGAACCGAGACCCTTCTTCCTCGACGAACACCGACACCCCGATCGGACGCCGGGGCACGAACCCGCGTTCGCGCATGACGTCGATCGCTGCCAACGCCGACACCACTCCCAGCGGTCCGTCGAAGGCACCACCATCGAGCACCGAGTCGAGGTGCGACCCGGTGACCAACCCATCGCCGGCGGAGGGATCGCCCCACCACGCCACCACGTTGCCGTAGGAGTCCGACTCGATCGCCAGGTCACGCGCACGCGCCTGCTCGACGAACCACGCCGCGAGCTCGCGTTCGGCCGAGGCGAACGGCTGGCGGAAGTACCCACCGGAACCGGCAGACCGACCCACCGGCGCGAGGTCGACCCACATCTGCTCGAAGTCGTCGGGCACGCTCGCCTCCCTACGCTGTGGCCATGGAGTTCCAGGACGTCGTCCGTCGCCGCCGGATGGTCAGAAACTACGCGCCCGACCCGGTCGACCCTGCCATCATCGACCGCGCGCTCGAGAACGCCACCCGGGCACCCAGCGCGGGCTTCAGCCAGGGCTGGGCCTTCGTCGCGCTCGACACCCCGGCAGACGTTGAGCGGTTCTGGCGCGCGAGCAGCGACGACGTCGATGCGCCGGGGCCCTGGCTCACGGGCATGATGCGCGCCCCGGTGATCGTGCTGCCCTGCAGCAACAAGTCGGCCTACCTCGACCGCTACGCCGAGCCCGACAAGGGCTGGAC
>JBAUWM010000117.1:0-3713 GCA_049583775.1 Nocardioides sp. | reverse complement strand
TGTTTCGAGACGCTCGTACCTCGCTCCTCAACAACCGAAGGTCAGGCATGTCACAGGTCATCCCCGAGAAGCCCCTCCGCGTCGTCGTCTGGTCGACCGGCACCATCGGCCGGCACGCTATTGCCGGCATCGACGCCCACCCCGACATGGAGCTCGTCGGAGTCTGGGTCTCCAGCGACGCCAAGCACGGCAAGGACGTCGGCGAGCTCGCCGAGCTCGGCCGTGAGCTCGGTATCAAGGCCACCACAGACCGCGACGAGCTCATCGCACTGGCGCCCGACGCGATCGTGCACACCGCGATGGCAGACGACCGGGTCTTCGAGTGCATGGAAGACCTGATCGGCTTCGTCGAGGCCGGCATCAATGTCACGTCGAGCGGCCCGGTGCTGCTGCAGTGGCCCGAGCAGATCCTGCCGCCAGAGTTCATCGCCCGCATCGAGGACGCCTGCGTGAAGGGCAACGCCTCGATGCACATCAACGGCATCGACCCGGGATTCGCCAACGACATCCTGCCCCTCGTGATGACGTCGCTGAGCCAGCGCATCGACGAGGTGCGCGTGATGGAGATCTGCGACTACTCCACCTACTACCAGCCCGTCGTGATGGGTGACCTGTTCGGCTTTGGCCGGCCGATGGACGAGTTGGGATTGCTTTGGCACTCGGGCATCCTGAGCGCGGGCTGGGGCAGCGTCGTGCGCCAGATCGCCGCCGGACTCGGCGTCACCCTCGATGAACCGCTGACCGAGGACGTCGACCGCCGCGCCGCCGAGCGCGACACGCCTTCGGTGTCAGGTGACATCGCCGCCGGAACCATGGGGGCGGTTCGCTTCCAGGTGATCGGCAAGGTCGACGGCGTTCCCCGCGTCGTGCTCGAGCACATCACCCGCACCGACGCCGAAGCCGTGCCCGAGTGGGAGAAGCCCCCGGCCGGCACCGATGGCTGCTACCGCGTGAAGATCACCGGCGAGCCGATGATGCAGGTCGACTTCACCCACCACGGCGAGCACGGCGACCACAACGTCAGCGGCATGATCACCACCGCCCAGCGGATCGTGAATGCCTTGCCTGCCGTCGTGGCGGCCGAGCCTGGCCTGGTGCGCGCCATCGATCTCCCCTTGGTGACCGGTCGCGGCCTCGTGACGGGCAGCCGTCCTTGAGCATCCTCGACCGCTTCGCGATCCCGGGCACCGTCGCGATTGTCACCGGCGCGGGCCGCGGCCTGGGCGCCGGCACTGCCGTCGCGCTCGCTGAGGCAGGTGCCGACGTGTTGATCTCGGCTCGCACCGAGAGCCAGCTCGAGACCGTGGCCGAGCAGGTGCGCGCCACCGGTCGCCGTTGCGTCACGGTGGCAGCCGACCTCAGCGACCTCGACGCCGTGGCCGGGCTGGCACAGATCGCCTACGACGAGCTCGGCCGGCTCGACGTGGTGGTGAACAACGTGGGCGGCACGTTTCCCAAGGAGTTCCTCAAGACGAGCCCGCGTTTCCTGGAGGAGTCGTTCAGCTTCAACGTCAGCACCGCGCATGCCCTGACCCGGGCGGCCGTGCCCTTGATGCTGCAGCACCCTGCGACTGAAGACGGGCAGGACGCCCAGAAGTCGGTGGTCACCATCTCCTCGATGATGGGCCGCACCGCTGACCGCGGCTTCGTCGCGTACGGCACCGCCAAGGCCGCGTTGGCTCACTGGACCAAGATGGCCGCCCAAGACCTGTCGCCGCGGATCCGCGTCAACGGTATCTACGTCGGCTCGATCATGACCAGCGCCCTGGAGTTCGTCGCAGGCGATCCCGCGATGATGGGGCAGCTGGAGGGCAAGACTCCGCTGGGTCGGGTCGGCGAGCCGGCTGACATCGCGGCTGGCGTCCTCTATTTGTCATCGCGCGCTGGGCAGTACGTCACCGGCAAGCTGATCGAGATCGACGGCGGCATTCAACAGCCGACTCTCGATCTCGGCTTCCCCGATGTCACCGGCTGATGTCCCACGTGGTGTTCCCGCTGATGTCACTGGCTGACGTCACCGGCCACGACCCGGCGCCGTAAGGTCCGGCAGGTGGCTCACGACCCCGGCATCTCGACCGCGCACGCTGTCTCTCCCGACTCTGGCGAGCACTGGACCGCTGAGGGTGCCTGGCAGGTGGCTCCGGGCATTCACCGGATCCCGCTGCCGCTGCCGATGGACGGCTTGAAGGCGATCAACGTCTACGTCATTGAGACCGACGACGGCCTGACGCTGATCGACGGCGGCTGGGCGATCCAGGTGGCACGTGACCTGCTCGAGAAGTGCCTGGGCGAGCTCGGTGCTGGGTTTGCCGACATCAACCGGTTTCTCGTGACGCACATCCATCGTGACCACTTCACGATGGCGACCGTCCTCGGCCGCGAGTTCGGTGCCGACGTGGCGCTCGGCATCGATGAACGCCCCGGCCTTGAGCTGCTGAACAACACCGAAGCGCTGACCGAGAACCCTTTCCATGCGGTGCTCCGTTCGGCGGGCGCGCAGGTGGTGGCCGACGAGTGGCAGCGGCTCGATGAGGGCGTCGAGCCCGACATGTCCATCTGGGCCTTCCCGTCGAGCTGGCTGGAGGGCGACCACGAGATCGCCGTCGGCGCGCGAACGATCGACGCGGTGCACACCCCTGGCCACACGCCGGGGCACTTCGTCTTCGCCGACCGGGCCGCCGAGCTCCTGTTTGCCGGTGACCACGTGTTGCCCACCATCACGCCGTCCATCGGGTTCACCGTGCCGCCGACCGAGCAGCCGCTCGGCGATTTCATGGCCTCGCTCACCAAGGTGCGTACCCTGCCCGATCTCCAGATCTTGCCGGCCCACGGGCCGATCGCTCCGTCGTCCTACACCCGCGTCGACGAGCTGCTCGAGCACCACGAGGAGCGGCTCACCGACAGCTTCACCGCGGTGCCCGAAGGCGGCACGACCACGGCTTACGACGTGGCCGGACAGCTCGGGTGGACTCGACACCTGCATGCCTTCGAGACGCTCGACGTGTTCAGCCGAGGCATGGCCTCGATGGAGACCAAGGCGCACCTCGACCTGCTCGTCGCGCGTGGCCAGCTGACCTCGACCCCCGAACCCGACGGCGTTCGCTACGCGCGCACGCCGCTCAGCTGACCGGACGGCGCATCGGCACGTGGGCGATGCCGTCTTCGAGAAACTCGGGTCCGTCGATCGCGAAGCCGAAGGTCGAATACCAACCTGCCAGCGGCGACTGAGCGTCGAGCACGGTGTCTCTTCCCACGCACACCGACAGCGCGGTCTGCATCACGACATCAGCCAACCCGCGCCCACGGGCAGCTAGGGACAACGCGACCCGACCGATGCGCCAGATGTCGCCGTCGTCCAGCACCCGAGCGCACCCAAGCAGACCGTCGCCGCCGATCAGCAGTACGTGCCTCGTCGAGGGTTCGAGGTCGCGCCCGTCGAGATCGCGATACGAACACGCCTGCTCGACCACGAACACCTCCTGGCGAAGCCGCCACAACTGGTATGCCGCGGCACCGTCCAGCTCAGTAAAGGCACGGATCTCGCAACGGATGCTCACGGCTCGAGCCTGTCAGGCCCAGCATGCGGGTTCGGCGCCGGGGGCGGTGCGTGAGCCACCGAATGTCGGGCCTGAAGGGTGGTGGATCCACCGGCGGTTCGGGGGTCGGCGCCGGGGGCGGTGCGTGAGCCACCGATTGGCGGGTCTGAAGGGTGG
>JBAUWM010000116.1:0-20183 GCA_049583775.1 Nocardioides sp. | reverse complement strand
GTGATGACCAGGTCGGCCTCCCGTGCCCGTTCAGCCAGGCGCACAGCTCCGGCAACCAGGTCGATGCCTGGTTCGCGCCGCGCGCCGAGGCAGAGCAGCGCGAACCCCAGCCCGCCAGCGGCCCCGGCGCCCTTCTCGAGGGACAGGCGCCGATCCGTGGCCACGGCGAGCTGCTCGAGCCAGCCGTCGAACTCCGCGATCAGTTCGTCGCCGATACCCTTCTGCGGCCCGTAGGTCTTGGTGGCGCCGAAGAGACCGGTGAGCGGGTTGTCGACGTCGGACGCCATGACTAGCTCGACCCCCTCCAGCCGTTCGCGCGCTGGGGTGAGGTTGACCCACGTCAGGTCGCCGAAGACCGCCGGCCCGCAGTCGAGGATGCCATCGGAGAAGGCGCCGAGCTCAGACATCAGACCGGCGCCGCCGTCGTTGGTGCCCGAGCCGCCGAGGCCCACGACGATCTTGTTCGGCCTGGTGGTCCCGCCCTCAAGGGCCGCGAGGAGCAGCTCACCCACCCCGGTCGTCGAGGCGAACTCGACACCACCGCCAGCGTCCTTGAGCAGGTGGAGCCCACACGACTGGGCGCTCTCGATGTACGCGACGTCGTCGACGCGCAGCACCGTGGCTGGCACCTCCTCGCCGTGGACTGCCTCGACGGTGACGACGTGCAGGTCACCGCCGAGAGCCGCATGCAGGACGTCGACGAATCCCGGCCCGCCGTCGGCCATCGGCGCGAGGTCGAGCTCGTCGTCGGGAGCACGACGTCGCCATCCCTCCGCGATCGCCTCAGCTGCTTCGACCGCGGTCAGGGTGCCGGCGAACTTGTCGGGGGCCACCAGAACTCGCATGCGCACCATCCTGCCCAGTGCCTACGGTGGACCGGTGAGCGACGTGCTGGTTCGACCGATGCAACCTGACGATGTGGTCGTGGCCGAAGGTCTCTCCGACGAGGCCTTCCTCCACTCCGACCGCGCGCAGTTCCGTCGCAGCTGGCCAGATCCCGAGCCGCGAGCAGCCACGCACAGCGAGAACTGGGTGCTGCGCACGCAGCACTTCCTGGCCACTGATGCGGGCGGCTGTTGGGTCGCCGAGTGCGCCGGCGACATGATCGGGTTCGCCACCAGCATCCGCCGCGACGGCACCTGGATCCTGGCGACCTTTGCCGTTCGCCCCGGGCTGCAGGGCCGAGGGATCGGCGCGCAGCTGCTGGCCGCAGCGCTGACCCACAGTCAGGGGTGCTTGCGGGGGATGCTGTCGTCGTCGTCAGACGTCAAGGCCGTACGTCGCTACCTGCTCGCCGGCTTCACGATGCATCCGCAGATGTTCTTGCGCGGGACGGTCGACCGCTCGGTCATCCCTGTGGTGCAGAAGGTTCGTGAGGGGTCCGCCTCCGACATCGACCTGCTCGACTCGGTTGATCGCCATGCCCGAGGCGCCGGGCACGGGGTCGATCACGCGTTCATGACGGCGTCGTGGCACTTGCAGGTCTCTGACACCACCACCGGGTCGGGCTACGTCTACGCCTCGGCGCCGGGTCGCGTCGACCTGCTCGCAGCCACCAATCGACGCACCGCTGCTCGGCTGCTGTGGGCGGCGCTCGCCGACGCCCCCGGCGAGGTGACCGTGCCGCACCTGACCGCGGCAAACGCGTGGGCGATCGAGGTCGGCACTGCCGCCCGCCTCGACCTGCACCAGGAGGGATTCCTGGCCTTGCGCGGCATGCGCCCCCCGTCGCCATACATCCACAACGGAGCGATGCTGTGACCCTCATGGCGCGGAACTAGAATCGGGGTATGAGCACCGTCGATCTTCCGCTCCTCCCCCTCGGCCGCGGCATCGACCGCGCCTCAGAGCGTGGTGTCGAATGTCCCGGCGACCTCCCCCAAGCGTCCGACCCCGACCTGGTGGCTCGCGCCCGCGCGGCCAAGGATGCCTTGGGCGAGCGAGTCTTTGTGCTGGGCCACCACTACCAGCGCGACGAGGTCATCCAGTTCGCCGACGTGACGGGTGACTCCTTCAAGCTCGCCCGCGACGCTGCGGCCCGCCCCGATGCTGAGTTCGTCGTCTTCTGCGGGGTGCACTTCATGGCCGAGTCGGCCGACATCCTCACCGGCCCTGACCAGCAGGTCGTGCTGCCAGACCTGGCAGCCGGGTGCTCGATGGCTGACATGGCACGGCTTCCGCAGGTAGAAGCGGCCTGGGACGCGTTGGCTGAGGCCGGAATCCAGGACGTCGTGGTCCCGGTGACCTACATGAACTCCAGCGCCGACATCAAGGCGTTCTGTGGGCGCAACGGCGGCGTGGTGTGTACCTCGTCGAACGCCGAGGTGGCCCTCGAGTGGGCCTACGAGCAACGCGGCGCCGACACGAAGGTGCTGTTCCTGCCCGACCAGCACCTCGGGCGCAACACCGCCGTGCTGCAGTTGGGCCTCGCTCTCGGGGACTGCGTGGTGTGGAACCCGCACCTGCCTGGCGGAGGACTCACGGCCGAGGAGCTGCGCGACGCGAAGATGATCCTGTGGAAGGGACACTGCTCGGTGCACGGGCGCTTCTCGACCGAGGTGGTCGATGAGCTCCGCGCCACAGTTCCCGGTATCCAGATCTTGGTGCACCCCGAGTGCCCGCACGAGGTTGTGCTCAGTGCCGACCTGGTCGGCTCGACGGAGTTCATCATCAAGACCATCGAAGCCGCGCCGGCCGGTTCTTCGTGGGCGATCGGTACCGAGCTCAACCTGGTGCAGCGACTGGCCAACGCGCACCCCGACAAGCACATCGCCTTCCTCGACAAGAACGTCTGCTACTGCTCGACGATGAACCGGATCGACCTGCCTCACTTCGTGTGGGCCATGGAGTCCCTGGTGAACGGCGTCGTGGTGAATCGGATTGAGGTCGACCCCGACACCGAGCGCGATGCTCTCGTCGCGCTGCAGCGCATGCTCGACCTCCCCGGAAAGTCACACCGAGACTGAGTCACCTCGAGTCGGCGTACGTTTGCGCCGACTCGGCTAAGCGGGCAGGTCGAACCAGACGGTCGTCCCGCCGCCAGCCGTGCCCGTGATGCCGATCGAACCACCATGGGCCTGGATGACACGCCGGACGGTGTCGAGACCGATGCCGCTGCCGCTGCCGTCGTCACGAAGACGCACCCGCGGCGCGAAGACACGCTCGCGGTCGGCTTCGGGGATGCCGCGACCGTTGTCGGCCACGGTGATGCGCCAGGACTCACCGACTCGCTCGGCTGCCACGGCAATCTCGAGGCTGCGGTCGTCGTCGCGGTACTTGGACGCATTGTCGAGCACGTTCTGCAGCACCGACCGCAGCTGGACGGCGTCGCCCATCACGGTCGGTAGCGCACTTCGGCTGACGGGCACGCCCGACAGCGAGCGCTCGAGGTCAGCCAGGACGTCGTCGAGCACATCCTCGAGATCGGTCGGACGAGCCGCGATGCCGCCGCCACCGAGGCTGGCAAAGGCGAGCACCTCGTCGATCATGGCCGCCATCCGCTGCGAGCCGCTCAGCGCTCGTTCGAGCAGCCAGGCCGCGTGCTCAGGGTCGACTTCGTCGGCGAGCTGTTCTTGCAACAAGCTGAGCGACATCGTGATGCTCGTCAGGGGCGACTTCAGGTCGTGGCTGACCCGGCCCGCGAAGCTCGCCAGTCGATCATTGGACGCCGCGAGCTGCCGACTGCGGAGCGACAGCTCGAGCGCGTCGACGATCCGCTCTGCCAGAGTTGCGAGTGCCTCGACCTGGGCCTCGTCGAGCTCGCGAGTCGCCTCGTCAAAGACGCAGAGCGTGCCGATGGTCACGCCATCGTGGGTGATCAGCTTGTGTGAGGCGTAGAACCGCACATGGCCGATCACGCCAGTCACGAACGGGTTGTCCTGGAACCGGGGGTCGAGGGAGGCGTCTGCCACGACGATCGGTGTGTCCTGGTCGAGCACGTGGGCGCACATGGAGTCTTCTCGGCTGCAGATACCTGCATCGAAACCAAAGGTGGCCACCTGGTGCTGCTCGGTGTCGGTGATCAGGTTGATCGTGGCCATCGGCGTTCCACACACGCGCGCGGCCAGCTCGACGATGGCGAGGAGGTCGATCCGGGGTGCGTGGCGCAGCACGTCGTACTGCGCAATGCCGGCAACCCGACGCTCGTCGGAATCGGTCTGGGTCACAGCGGCCAGGATGCGTCCGCCTCGTCAGCACCCGCGCGCAGGATCTGCATGATCATCGCGGAGCCTCGCCCTCCGACTGGGGCTCCTCGGAGAGCACATCGGTCGCGCCGCCAGCGGGTCCCCCCTCGAGTGCGTCGGGAGCCGAAGGCGCTGAAAGCGCCTTGAGCCTGGCCAGCTCGCCCTCGACCTCCGCCTGCGAGCTCATCGCCTCGAGCTCGCGCGAGATGTCGTCGCCGCCACTGGCGGCCGTCACGTCGTCGAGCGCGCCTGAGGCAATCAGTTCGTCGATCGCACCGGCCCGCGCTTGCATGGTGGCCGTCTTGTCTTCAGCACGCTGGATGGCGAGCCCGACGTCGCCCATCTCGTCACCGATGCCCGACATCGCCTCGCCGATCCGGGTCTGTGCCTCGGCTGCGGTGTAGGTGGCCTTGATGGTCTCCTTGCGGGTGCGGAATGCCTCGACCTTTGCCTGCAGGCGCTGCTGAGCCAAGGTGAGCTTCTCCTCCTCGCCCAAGAGCTGCGCGTGCTGCGTGCGCATGTCGGCGATCTGGCCGGTGAGTCCCGACTTGCGGGTCAGCGCCTCACGCGCGAGGTCCTCGCGCTCCATCTGGATCGCCTTCTCGGCCTGACCCTGAAGCTTGGCCGACTGCTGCTCGAGCTGGGCGATCTGCAACTCGATCCGCTTGCGACTCGTGGCCACGTCAGCGACACCGCGACGCACTTTCGAGAGCAGGTCGAGCTGACGCTGGTAGGAGTAGTCGAGGGTCTCGCGGGGGTCCTCGGCCCGGTCCAGGACCTTGCTGGCCTTGGACCGGAAGATCAGGCTCATCCGCTTCATGAGGCTCATGACACTCAGCCTATGCGTACTGACAAGGCTCGGACAGGGCGCCGGTAGGCTGGCCACCCGTTCGTTCGTACCACCAGAAGGCAGAGCGTTGTTCCGTCGCAGCAAGTCCGAAGCCGACTCGGTCGAGTCGCCCATCGAGTCGGAGTCGGCCCACGCCGGGGGCAAGGGTCGACCCACCCCGACGCGCAAGGAGGCCCAGGCTGCTGCTCGGGCACGGGCGAAGGTGCCGCGGACGCGCAAGGAACAGGCGGCCCAGCAGCGCTTGGCCCGCTCCGAGAGCAGTGCCAAGGTGCGCGCCGCGATGAAGTCAGGCGACGAGCGCTATCTGCTCGCCCGCGACAAGGGCCCCGTGCGCCGCTTCATCCGCGACTTCGTCGATAGCCGCTTCTCGTTCGCCGAGGTCGTCATCCCGCTGATGATCGTCTCGCTGTTCTTGCCAGCGCTGGTGATCCCGCTGTTCTTGGTGCTCATCGTCGACCTGGTCATCCTGCGCCTGCGGGTGCGCAAGCAGATTCGCGAGCGCTTCCCCGACGCGCCGCTGAAGGGCACCACCTACTACACGATCACCCGCGCGATGCAGATGAAGTTCATGCGGATGCCGAAGCCGAAGGTCAAGATCGGCGAGGACCTTCCCGACACCTACCGGTGAGGGACGAGCCGGCGGGGTTCGGGTTGCGGCCGACGGCTCGGCTGCGAGCGTCTCGATACGCCACCTCGTTCCTCGGCGGCTACTCGACGAACGAGGCGCGTTCCTCGGCGGCTACTCGATGAACTACGTGGTCAGCCGAACATCTCGGAGCGGCGCGGCGAGACAGTCTTCGCCGGGTCACGCGTGACCACGTCACCGATGACTTCGTCGATCTGACGGAGTGCGTCGGCGTCGAGAGTGACCCCAGCCGCCTTGACGTTGTCGGTGACCTGCTCGGGGCGGGAAGCGCCGACGATGGCCGAGGAGACATTCGGATTCTGCAGAGTCCAGGCCACAGCCAACTGCGCCATGGTGAGACCAGCATCGTCGGCGATCGGCTTGAGTCGCTGCACGCGCTCGAGCACGTCGTCCTTGAGCCAGCGCGAGATCATGTCGGCGCCGCCCTTCTCGTCGGTAGCGCGCGATCCGGCTGGGTAGTCCTCTCCCGGGCGGTACTTGCCCGTCAGCACGCCCTGGGCGATGGGCGACCAGACGATCTGACCGATGCCGAGCTCTTCGCACGCGGGTACGACTTCGTCCTCGATCACTCGCCAAAGCATGTTGTACTGCGGCTGGTTGGAGACCAGGGAGATCTTGAGTTCACGGGCTAGTTGGTGGGCGGCGCGAATCTCCTCGGCCCGCCACTCCGAGACGCCGATGTAGAGCGCCTTGCCCGCGCGGACGACGTCGGCAAACGCCTCCATCGTCTCCTCGAGCGGAGTCTCGTGGTCATAACGGTGAGCCTGATAGAGGTCGACGTAGTCGGTGTCGAGGCGCTGCAACGAGCCGTTGATCGACTCCATAATGTGTTTACGCGACAGTCCGTGGTCGTTGTGCTTGCCCGGACCCGTGGGCCAGAAGACCTTGGTGAAGATCTCGAGCCCTTCGCGTCGCTGTCCGGCGAGCGCCTTGCCAAGCACCGACTCTGCCGCGGTGTTGGCGTACACGTCGGCAGTGTCGAAGGTCGTGATGCCCTCCTCGAGCGCCTGGTTCACGCAGGCGAGCGCGGCGTCCTCCTCGACCTGGGACCCGTGGGTCAACCAGTTGCCGTACGAGATGGCCGACACGCGCAGGCCGCTGCTTCCGAGGTTTCTGAACTCCATGCTCCCGACACTAGTGTCCGGTGCATGAGTGGCTCGCCGACTGCCGACGTCTCGGTCCGTATCGCCTGGGCTGACGACGCGCCCGCGGTGGCCGCTGTGCAGGTGCGCGCGTGGCGTGACCAGTACGCAACCGTGCTGCCCGCAGATGTGCTGGCCGCCGACGACGGCCAGGTCGCCGAGGCGTGGCGCACCGCGATGACCCGGCCGGCCGATGCGCGCAACCGGGTGCTGGTGGCGCTCGAACGCAACCGCGTCTGCGGATTCGCGGTCACGACCCCCGCCACCGACCCCGACTGCGACCCCATCGCCGACGGCGAGCTGGCTGAGCTGCTGATTGACCCTGCCGAGGTGGGCAAGGGTCACGGCTCCCGGCTGCTGCAGGCCGTGGCTGACACCCTGGTGGCCGATCGATTCATCCGAGCGGTGACCTGGACCATGGCCACCGACGACGCGCGGCGCGGCTTCCTCACGAGCGCTGGATGGGCCTCCGACTCGGCCCACCGCGAGCTCGACCTCGATGGCAGCGGGAGCACCACGGTCAAGCAGGTACGCCTGCACACCGCCCTTGCGTGACGACCGGTCGGTGAGCGCGCCGGAGGTCGAAGACCGCCGATCCATCGTCCGCGACAGCTTCGCGGTGGCCGTGGCCACCGGCACCTATGGCGTGTCCTTCGGAGCGGTCAGCGTGGCCAGCGGTCTCGACGTGCTGCAGACCTGCGCCCTTTCGCTGCTGGTCTTCACCGGTGCCTCCCAATTCGCCATGGTGGGCGTGATCGCCAGCGGGGGCACACCCTTTGCCGGGGCGCTGACTGCCCTGCTGCTGGGCACCCGCAACACCCTCTACGGATTGCGGCTGGCACCGCTGCTGCAATGGCGAGGGATTCGACGCGTCGGTGCGGCCCACCTGCTCATCGACGAGTCAACGGCGATGTCGATCACCCGCCGCACGACGGCAGGTGCTCGGACCGGATTCGTCACCACCGGCTTCGCGATCTTCGTGATGTGGAATGTGGCCACCGCAATGGGAGCCGTCGCCGGAGAGGCAATGGGCGATCCGCGCGACTACGGCCTCGACGCCGCGGTGGGTGCCGCCTTCATCGCGCTCCTGTGGCCACGCCTCGACCGGACTCTGCCACGGATCGTGGCGCTCGTGGCTGCGGCGGTGGCCTTGGGTGTCGTCCCGTTCACGACTGCCGGCGTGCCGGTGCTCGTGGCGGCCGGAGTGGCTGTGGTCGCGGGTGCGCTGAGCGCCGGGAGAGCACCATGACCTGGGCAGCGATCATCGCCGCGGGTATCGGGTGTTACCTACTCAAACTGGCGGGACTCTCGGTGCCACCACGGGTGCTCGAGCGACCTCTGGTCGCGCAGATCGCCGACCTGATCCCGGTGGCGCTGCTCGCCGCCCTCGTCGCGGTCCAAGTGGTGGCGACCGCCGATGGATCGCTCGCGCTCGACGCCCGGGCAGTCGGCCTGGCCGCCGCAGTGGCACTTCTCATGCTGCGCGCACCGTTCCTGGTCGTGGTGTTCGGGGCCGCACTCGTCGCCGCGCTCGCGCGACTCTGGACGTGAGAGGGCCCGCGCCGGTTCCGTCCGGCGCGGGCTCTCGTCAGGGGATGTCGCTCAGCCGACCCCGACCGCACTCCATGCGGTTGCCACGGCGGCCTGCTCGGGGCTCGAGGCACCGAACAGGTCGCCCGCGGCGTTCAGAGTGCCGGTGCGGGCCTGCGCGTAGGTGGTGCCGGACGTGAAGTACGTCGTGAGGGCCCGGAACCAGATCCGCTGGGCTGCATCGCGCCCGATGCCAGCCACGGTCGACCCGTTGCAGGTGGGCGAGTTGTGCGCCTTGCCGCCAATGGTCTTGGCACCCGACCCTTCAGCCAACAGGTAGAAGAAGTGGTTGCCCACACCGGAGGAGTAGTGAACGTCGATGCTGCCGGTGTTGGAGGCGTAGCAGCTCTGCGAATCGCCGTCGAGGGCCGGGTCGTCCATCCGCCGGAAGCCGACGCCATCGGCAAGGTCGAACTCCTCACCGATGTAATAGTCAGCCGGGTCGCTCGGGTTGGCCGCGTAGAACTCGACCATGGTGCCGAAGATGTCGGACGTCGCCTCGTTCAGACCGCCAGACTCTCCGCTGTAGGTCAGGTTCGCGGTGTTCTCTGTGACACCATGCGTCATCTCGTGGCCCGCCACGTCAAGTGAGACCAGCGGCCCGAACGTCGATCCGTCACCGTCGCCGTAGGTCATCTTCGAGCCATCCCAGAACGCGTTCACGTATGCGTTGCCGTAGTGGACCCGGCTGGGTGCACCTGCTCCGTTGCCGAAGATGCCGTTGCGACCCAGGACCGACTTGAAGTAGTCAAAGGTGACCGCGCCGCCGTAGTGCGCGTCGACTGCAGCCGACTCGCGGTTGGTATTGCTGCTGTTGCCGAAGCTGTTGTCGGGGCTGGAGTAGGCAACACCGTTGCTGCACCCGAAACCGAAGAGCGTGCAGAAGGCGCTGTCCTGCTTGTTCTGCATGTCGGTGGTCTTCGCGTTGCCGTGAGCGGCATCAGTCAGCGTGAACGAGCTGCCACTCTGCGTCACCGAGATGGGCACGGTGCCGCTGTAGAGCGACTGCCCAGACCCATCAGCGGTGTGGATGCCCTCGACTCGCCGCAGCACATCGCCGTTCTTGGCGTCCACGAAGGTCGAGAGGCGGCTCGGGGTGCCGTCAGCCTGCCTGCCCGCGGTCACGACCTCCCAGGCGAGACGGGGTGCACCGCCCAGGGTGTCGACGACGAGTGTGGTGGGCTTGTTCGAAGCGCGCAGGTTGTCGATCGTGCGGGTTTCCCTGGACGGTTCGAGGGCCTGGTCGAGCGCTGCGCCCTTGGCGATGTTCGGCTCGACCGAGAGGGTGAGGGCAGCCTTGAGCGTCTGGCTGATGCCCTGCCATTGCTCCTTCGGGCCCTGGTGCACCACCAGATCGCCGCCGACCACGGGGAGGCCACGGAAGGTGCGGGTCATCCGCACGTGGCTGCTGCCGTCGGGGTCGATCAGGGTGTCGGTGATCTTGAACGCCTGCTCGCCAGCCGCTCGCGCCTGGCCAGGGTGACTGGCGAGCGCCGCGAGGGCGGCCTTGGCCGGCGACGATCCAGCCGGCTGACTTGCTCGGGTGGTGTCGCTGGTTCCGGACGCATTCGCGCCGGACGCGCCGGTGATGGTGGCTTGCGCGCCGAGGGTTCCGGCAACCAAGGCCGCTGCTGCGGCGATACCCAGAGATTTCCGCATCTCATGCCTTTCGAAACTGCGACGCCGCTGGGGTGGTGGGCGTCGTCCCGCGCGTACCATGTCAGCGCACCGGGACTGCGCCTACGGTTGCGCAGGCGCATGGTTCTGCAATGCAGGAACCTGCAGAAGTTCGCAAGCCTGCAGGCGAGACCTCAGCCGAGGTCGATGA
Source organism: Nocardioides sp. (assembly GCA_049583775.1). GTDB lineage: Bacteria > Actinomycetota > Actinomycetes > Propionibacteriales > Nocardioidaceae > Nocardioides. The sequence goes on along the minus strand of JBAUWM010000116.1, from coordinate 9,943 downwards.
GGTGCTCGAGGCCCACGGTCAGGCCGGGTTGCGAGCCGATCATTCGCACGGCGGCGAGCACACCCGGGGCGAACGATGAGCGGTCGAGGGAGTCGTGCCGGATCGTGAGGGTCTCCCCCGGGCCGCCGAGCACGACCTCTTGGTGGGCGACCATGCCCCGGATGCGCAGCGCGTGCACGGGGACGCCTTCGATGTCGGCGCCCCGGGCCCCGTCGATCGACGTCGACGTCGCGTCGGGAGCTGCGGGCACCCCAGCCTCGCGCCGCGCCGCAGCGACCAGCTCGGCGGTGCGACGGGCGGTGCCGGAGGGTGCGTCGGCCTTGTCGGGGTGGTGGAGCTCGATGATCTCGATCGAGTCGAAGTGCGGAGCTGCAGCCGCGGCGAACCGCATCATCAAGATGGCGCCGATTGAGAAGTTCGGGGCGATCAGGACCCCGCTGCGCGGAGACTCGCCGAGCCACTCGCCGAGCTGGGCGAGCCGGGCTTCGTCGAACCCGGTGGTGCCGACCACGGCGTCCAGTCCCTGCTCGATGCACAGCCGCAGGTTGTCCATCACGACGTCGGGGTGCGTGAAGTCCACGACCACCTCGGCACCGCTCGACGCGAGCAAGCTCAGGTCGTCGCCTTCATCGACCTCAGCGACCAAATCCAGGTCGGTGGCAGATGCAACCGCCCGGCACACCTCGGCACCCACCTTGCCCCGCGCCCCGAGCACGCCCACCTTGATCGTCACAGCCACGCTCGCGAGCCTAGTGGTCGCATTCCAGCGTTCGTCGGTGGTCATGGGGTTGGTCACCGGGATGGTCACCGGGATGGTCACCGGGATGGTCACTGGGTCGGTCATGGGGAAGGTCATGGGGAAGGTCGCGCCCACGGGTGGGTTGGTGAGTGCCAGCCGCTGCTGGTTCTGGCAGGCTGGGGTACATGGTGTCGCAGACGATCCCGGCGCGGATCCGGTGGGCGGTCGACTTCATGGATCCCCAACCCAACGACCAGGTCCTTGAGATCGGGTGTGGCGCGGGTGCCGCCGCCGAGCTTGTCTGCAGCCGACTGGTCACCGGAAAGATGTTTGCGATCGATCGCTCGGAGTCCGGGGTCGATCGAACCAAGCGCCGCAACGCCGACGCCATCGCAGCCGGGAGGCTGACGGTGCGCCAGATCGACCTGGCCACCCTGCGGGTTCCCGTCAAGCGCCTGAACAAGGCGTTCGCGTTCAACGTGAACCTGTTCTGGGTGCGCGAATGCGCCGACGAGGTCGCTCTGATCCACGAGCGCGTGGTGCCAGGTGGCGCCGTCTACCTCTTCTACGAGGTGGCTCGTCCCGACCAGGTGCCCACCATCATCAAGCAAGCCTCGGCTGCTCTCACCGACGGCGGATTCCGGGTCTCGGTGGTCGACTCCAAGCAGCCCGCGGTGATCGGAATCATCGGCCGCAGGTAGTCACCACGCCCGGGATAGTTCGTCATCAGGTCAACGTGATGACGCCCGGCTCGGGTTGACCTGATGACGAACTATCCCTACCCGCGCAGCAGCGCCTTGGCCACGTGGGTCACCTGCACCTCGTTCGACCCGGCGTAGATCATCAGCGACTTGGCGTCGCGGGCCAGTTGCTCGACGCGGTACTCAGCCATGTAGCCGTTGCCCCCGAACAGCTGCACCGCCTCCATCGCGACATCGGTGGCGGCCCTCGATGAGTACAGCTTGATCGCTGATGCCTCGGCCAGCGACGTCACGACTCCGGCTCGCCGCTGCTCGATCGCGCTGAACACCATGTTGCGCACGTTGACCCGAGCGACCTCCATCTCGGCCAGCTTGAGCTGGATCAGCTGGAGGTCGCCGATCGGACTTCCCCACAGCTCGCGGGACTTGGCGTAGTCGACGCACAGACGAAGGCACTCCTCGATCACACCGAGTGCCAGCCCGGCGATGCCGACGCGCTCGACCACGAAGTTGGCCCGCGCACTCTCCTTGCCGCCACCGTCGGAGGCCGAGCCCAAGAGTCGATCGTCACCGAGGCGCACTTCGTCGAAGAAGAGCTGCCCTGTCGGCGAAGAGTGCATGCCCATCTTGCGCAGCGGCTTGCTCTGCGTGAGACCCGGCATGCCGGCATCGAGCACAAAGGTGAGCACCGGTTGCTCTCTTCGGTCGATGCCATCACCGGTGTCGTGCTTGGCGTAGACGACGAGCGTGTCGGCGTAAGGACCGTTGGTGATGAAGGTCTTCTGTCCGCTCAGCACCCACTCGTCGCCGTCGCGGCGCACGGTCGTGCGCATGCCGCCGAATGCGTCGGAGCCAGCATCGGGCTCGGTGATGGCCCAGGCGCCGATCTTCTTGAACGTCATGAGGTCACGAGCCCAACGCTTGCGCTGCTCGAGGGTGCCGCGGGCGTTGATGGTGCCGCCAGCCAGGCCGGTCGAGACGCCGATCGAGGCAGGAATGCCCATGCTGACGCGGCAGAACTCGCTCGTGACGATGACTCCCATAGCGGAGTCCATGGCGTTGCCGCCACCCTCGGCCTGTTCGCCGTCGGCGCCCCCACCCTCGGCACGGGCGATCGACCGATCGAAGGCATCTCCAGCCATTGTGTCCAGCCCGAACGCCGAGTAGAACCGGCGGATCAGTTCGTAGGGCGGCAGATCACCGTGCTCGAGCTCGTCTTGGAGCGGGCGTACCTCCTTGTCGACGAAGCTGCGAACCGCGTCGCGGACGGCGATCTCTTCCTCTGACCAAGCGAACATCAGTCGTTCCGCTCCACGTAGCTGGCTCGGCGGTCGCGATCGACGTCGAGGAAGACCTTGTCCAGGCCGAAGCGTCGGCGCATCGCAGGCTTGAACCGGGCTGCGGTCAGGCTCCAGGTGGCAGCACCGGCAGACAGATACGCCGGGACCGTCGTGATCGGCTTCGGGTTCTCGATGGCGCGCATCACCGCAGCAGCGACATCCTCAGGCTCAACCGGCTGCATGAGGCGCCCGGTGCCGTGGGTGCCGTCGATCAACGAGGTGTTGGTGAACGACGGCAGAACCGCCGCCACGCGAATGTCGCGCGCGACGAGCTCAGCGTCGAGCGCCTCACTGAAGGCAAGGACCCCGGCCTTCGTGGCGCTGTAGACCGCGCCACCCGGCATCGGGATCCGCCCGGCCAGCGAAGCAATGTTGACGATGACGCCGCCGCTCCCCATGCGCTCGGCTGCTGCCCGCGACCCGATCACGACACCCTTGAGGTTGACGTCGACCTGCGCGAGCTGGCGCTCGAGCGACTCGTCGAGCACCGCCCCCAGCACCATGAAGCCAGCGTTGTTCACCAGGACGTCGAGGCGTCCGTGCTCGCGCACGACCCCGTCGAGAAATTCCGCGAAGGAGTCCTCGCGAGAGACGTCGAGCGGCAACGCGAGTCCGTCGTACTCCTGGGCAGACTGCTTGGCCAGATCGAGGTCACGGTCGCCGATCACGACCCTCGCACCTGCGGCAGCGAGTGCGCGCGCGGTTGCGTCACCGATGCCCCGGGCACCACCGGTGATCGCAATGACTCGTCCGTTGAGCGACATGGTCCAACTCCTTCTGCTGCGCGGGCGCGCAGGCACGATCATGACCCACCCGGGCTCGGGCGGGATCCAAGCTGCACTTCAGGCTGCGGTTCGGGCGAACGCGCGTGCGCCGATCGGGTGCATGGTGAGAGACCGCGGGAGTCGACGCACGACGGGATCGAGCGAACGCACCGCCCGGGCGAAGCGGCGGTAGCGACGCTCCTGAGCCGGCGTCCAGGGCAGCTCGAGCAGCTCGCGACCTCGCTCGGGCATGCCCCCGATGGTGATGAACGCACTGAGCTGGTCGAGCGGACGGGAGATCACCCACCAGATGGGGGCGGGCACCTGCGCCGGGCGCGGCCAGCCCTTCGTGGCGTAGCCGACGCCGTAGGCCGCGGTGCGGTGCCGCACCAGCCGCTCGGCCAACATGCCGTCCCAGTATGTCTCGAACTCGGCCCAGGTGCGCGGAATGTCGCGAGCACTCACGCCGTAGCGCTCGAACCAGGTGACTGACTCGGCGATGATCTGGTCCCTCTCCCCCGGGCTGAGTGGGCGGATGAACGTGTCAACAGCGACCACGAGGTGCTCGACGAAGGTGGCATGGGCCCAGTAGTAGGTCTCGGGATTGAGGGCGCTGTACGGCCGGCCGTCGGGCAGCTTGCCCTTGATGGAGCGGTGGAAGTCGCGCACCTCGTGGCCCGTGGTTTCGGGGTCAGCACCGTAGACGGTGTTGAAGATCGGCGGGATGCTGCGCTGCAACCGGGCGAGAGTCTCGGCGAACCAGACCGAGTGGTCTTCGACGCCCTGCCCCAGGGCCGGGAGCATGTTCTGGAGCACCGCGGCGCGCGGGCCCAGGAGCGCCGTGCGGCGGTCGGCGAAGTACTGCCAAGTCAGGGACGTCGGCCCGAGTGGCAGCCCACCGTCGGGCAAGGTCTCGGTGCGGTCTGTGGCCAGGGACATGGCCTGATGATACATTGGGACGAGTTTGTTTCAAGATGCCATCCGTGGTTCTGAGGAGTTCTGATGACCGACACCATCGACGAGGTCGCGCAGGCCAAGCCCCGCACCGCGACCGGTCCCCGCCTCGGGGTCGTGCACCTGCTGAAGCTCCGCAGGTCTCCGGTGGCGCACTCCACGTGGCTGCGTGAGAACTACGGTCAGGTGTACCGAATGCGCGTCTTCGGCATCGACATGTACGTCGTGAGCGGGCCGGACGCCTTCGAGCAGGTCTTCGTGAACAAGGACAAGACCTTTGCGAGTGGCCCAGCCTGGGGCCACTTCATTGGACCGTTCTTCCATCGTGGCCTGATGCTCATGGACTTCGACGAGCACCTCCACCACCGCCGGATCATGCAGCACGCGTTCGGTCTCGACGCCCTGAAGCGTTATCACTCGATGATGGTGCCGCACGTCCAGCAGAACATCGCGCCGTGGACGGAGGACTCCGACCCGCGGCTCCAGCGCATGTTCAAGGACCTCACCCTCGACCTCGCCCTGGAAGTGTTCGTGGGGGTGCAGCTCGACGCACCGGAGCGCCGCCGCATCAACCAGGCTTTCAACGCCGCCGTGCGCGCTGGCACCTCGATCGTGCGCCGCGAGCTGCCCGGGGGCATCGGCCCCTGGTCGAGGGGCATCGCCGCCCGGCACGAGCTCGAGGAGTTCTTCTACGGAGCGCTTCCGGCCAAGCGGGAGTCCGGGGGCGACGACCTCTTCGGCCAACTCTGCGTGGCACGCGATGACGACGGCAACGCCTTCACCGACGCGGACATCGTCAATCACATGATCTTCTTGCTGATGGCGGCCCACGACACCACCACCACGACGATGACCTCCATGGCCTATCAGTTGGCCAAGCACCCGCAATGGCAGGACCGGTGCCGCGCCGAGTCGCGGGCACTGGGGCGCGACGCTGGCTACGACGAGCTAGCTCAGGGGCTGACGTCGCTCGACCTCGTCATGAAGGAGTCCCTGCGACTCTGCGCTCCGGTGCCGTCCATCCCGCGCCGGGCCTTGCGCGCCACAGTGATCGACGGCTACGCGATCCCCGAAGGCGCCATCGTCACCTCGTCGCCGTACCAAAATCACTTCCTCGACGAGATCTGGCCTGACCCCACGCGGTTTGATCCGGAGCGATTTGGACCCGACCGCCGCGAGGACAAGGTGCACCGTCTGGCGTTTGAGCCGTTCGGTGCCGGAGTTCACAAGTGCATCGGCATGCACTTCGCGGGCATGCAGGTGCGCGCGATCTTCCACCAGCTGCTGCTCGACTACGAGTGGTCGGTGCCCGCGGCCTACGAGATGCCGATCGACCTGGTGGCGTTGCCCGTAGCGCGGGACGGGCTCCCCGTCACCCTTTCGCGGGTCAAGCCGTGACCGACGAAATCCTGGACGCCGCGCGCGACGTCTTCGGCGACTTCGGAGCCCGTCGCGCCAACGTCGACGACGTAGCTCGGGCCGCCGGTGTCAGTCGCAGCACCCTCTATCGACGCTTTCCCACCAAGGAAGCGCTGCTACTCGCGGTCATCGAGCGCGAGACGTCCGTGTTCTTCGACGACCTCGACGAGATTGCCCGCCACCTGCCTCCGCAAGAGGCGATCATCGAATGCTTCGTGCAGGGCATGTCGATCCTGCGCGAGATTCCGGTACTGAGCCGACTCGCCGAGACTGAGCCGGAGGTCGTGACTGGCATGCGAGGAAGCGCCTCGCTCATCGTCGCGCACCGTCAGCGGGTGGCGGCCACCTTGCGTCGCTCCGGTGCGCGGATGCCCGAGGACGAGCTGCAGATGGTTGCCGAGCTGCTGCTGCGGCTCGCGAGCACCTTCTTGCTCGACCCCAACGGGCTGCTCGACGTCAACGACCCGAACGCCGTGCGCGACTACGCCAAGCGGTACCTCTCCCAGCTGGTCGACTGAGTGAGTCAGGCGGGCCCGACGATCGCCAAGATCTCAGGTCGAGAGAACACCTCGGCTGCGACCTCGCGCACCTCGTCGAGGGTCACGCTGTCGATCTTGGCCATCACCGCGTCGAGGTCGAGCATCTGGTCGTGCACGAGCTCAGCCTTGCCCAAGCGGGACATCCGCGACGCGGAGTCCTCCAACCCAAGCACTAGTCCCCCGCGCAACTGACCCTTGCCACGGACCAGCTCTTCCTCGGTGATGCCGTGCGCCGCGACGCGCGACAGCTCGAGACGCACGGTCGCGAGCACTTCGTCGAGCTTGGCGGGAAGGCAACCCACGGCCACGCCGACGAGACCTGACTCGGCGTGGTGGGACGTGAACGAGTAGACCGAGTACGCCAGCCCGCGATGCTCGCGGATCTCCTGGAACAGGCGGCTCGAGGTGCCGCCGCCTAGTGCGGTGTTGAGAACTCCGAGCGCGAACCGGCGATCGTCGTCGCGGGTCATCCCCTCCATTCCGAGCACCACGTTGACCTGCTCGAACGGCCGCGTCGTTTCCACCCGCCCGGCCTTCACCGAGGCTCGTCGCCCGGGCTTGCGTGCCGGTGCGGGCACCGCGTCGCGCGAGAGGAACTCGCGCCGGCTGAACGCGCGTCGCACGTCGCGCACGACCGCGGCATGGTCGAGGTTGCCGGCGACAGCCACGACCATCCGTTCAGGGCGGTAGTGGCGCTGGTAGAAGCGAACGATCTGGCTGCGCTGCATCGCGGTGATCGAGTCGTGTGTGCCTGCGATCGGTCGACCGAGCGGCGACGTGGCCCCCCAAGCCTGCTCGGCGAACAAGTTGTGCACCACGTCGTCAGGGTCGTCGTCGTGCATGGCGATCTCGTCGAGGATGACCTCGCGTTCGGCCTCGACGTCCTCGGCAGTGAAGACCGAGTTGGTGATCATGTCGCCGAGCACGTCGACGGCCAGCGGAAGGTCCTCGTCGAGCACCCGGGCGTGGAAGCAGGTGAACTCCTTGGCCGTGAAGGCGTTGAACTCGCCGCCCACGGCGTCGAGCTCGATCGAGATGTCGAACGCAGAGCGCTCGCGGGTGCCCTTGAAGAGCAGGTGCTCGAGGAAGTGGCTAGCGCCGTGCAGTGAGGTCGTCTCGTCCCGTGAGCCGACCCCGACCCACACCCCGATCGTCGCCGAGCGGGCGCCAGCCATCTGCTCGGTGACGACGCGCAGACCACCAGGCAGCACCGTCCGCCGCACCCGCGACGTCACCTGCCCATCGGCCCCCTTGACCGTCGACAGGGTGCGCGTGCTCCCGACCTTCTGCATCTCATCTCCTCAAATGCGCTGACCCGTCCCCTAGAGAGGACGGGTCAGCGTGAATCTGGTCGACCCGTCGCCTATAGGGGACGGGTCGGCGTCGGATCAGTCCTCGGAGTCGTCGCCCTCGACAGCGGGGGCGTCGCCCTCGGCCTCAGCGGAGTCTTCGACGACGGGGATGAGGGACAGCTTGCCGCGGTCGTCGATCTCGCCGATCTCGACCTGGACCTTCTGGCCCACCGAGAGGATGTCCTCGACGGCGTCGACGCGCTTGCCACCGGCCAGCGCGCGCAGCTTGCTGATGTGCAGCAGCCCGTCCTTGCCCGGCATCAGCGAGACGAACGCACCGAAGTTGGTCGTCTTCACGACCGTGCCGAGGTAGCGCTCGCCGACCTCGGGCATCGTCGGGTTGGCGATCTGGTTGACCGCCTGACGGGCAGCCTCGGCCGCCTCGCCGTTGGTGGCACCGATGTAGATCGTGCCGTCGTCCTCGATGGACAGCGACGCGCCGGTGTCGTCCTGGATCTGGTTGATCACCTTGCCCTTCGGCCCGATGACCTCACCGATCTTGTCGACTGGGATGCGCACCGTGATGATCCGCGGAGCGTGGATCGACATCTCCTCGGGGGTGTCGATGGCCTCGGCCATCACGTCGAGGATCGCGATGCGAGCGTCCTTGGCCTGGGTGAGGGCCGCTGCGAGAACCTCGGCGGGGATGCCGTCGAGCTTGGTGTCGAGCTGCAGGGCCGTGACGAACTCACGGGTACCGGCGACCTTGAAGTCCATGTCGCCCATGGCGTCCTCGGCACCGAGGATGTCGGTCAGCGCGACGTACTGCGTCTCACCGTCGACCTCGCCGGAGATGAGGCCCATGGCGATACCGGCGACCGGTGCCTTGAGCGGCACGCCGGCCTGCAGGAGCGACAGGGTCGAGGCGCAGACCGAGCCCATCGAGGTCGAGCCGTTGGAGCCCATCGCCTCGGAGAGCTGACGGATCGCGTAGGGGAACGTCTCACGGTTCGGGAGCACCGGCAGCAGCGCGCGGCGCGCGAGCGCACCGTGGCCGACCTCGCGGCGCTTGGGTGAACCCACGCGACCGGTCTCACCGGTGGAGAACGGCGGGAAGATGTACTTGTGCATGTAGCGCCGGGTCTTCTCCGGGCTCAGGGTGTCGAGCTTCTGCTCGAGGGTCAGCATGTTCAGCGTGGTGACACCCAGGATCTGGGTCTCGCCGCGCTCGAACAGCGCCGATCCGTGCACCCGCGGGATGACGCCGACCTCAGCGTGCAGCGGACGGATGTCGGCGAGGCCGCGACCGTCCATGCGCACCTTGTCGCGCAGCACACGCTCGCGCATCAGAGACTTGGTGAGCGACTTGAAGGCCGCACCGATCTCCTTCTCGCGACCCTCGAACTGGCCAGCAACCTTCTCGAGCAAGGACGACTTGACCTCGTCGAGGCGCGCCTCCCGCTCGAGCTTGTCGGCGATGGCCAGCGCCGGCACGGTGTCGGTCGAAGCAGCCGCAGCAACGGCCTCGTAGACGTCGTCCTCGTAGTCGAGGAAGACCGGGAAGTCCTGGACCGGCTTGGCGGCCTGCTTGGCCAGCTCGGCCTGCGCATCGCACAGCTGCTTGATGAACGGCTTGGCGGCGTCGAGGCCACCGGCCACGACCTCCTCGGAGGGGGCCTTGGCTCCGTTGAGCACGAGCTCGAAGGCGTCTTCAGGCGCCTCGGCCTCGACCATCATGATCGCGACGTCACCGGTGTCGGTGACGCGACCGGCAACCACCATGTCGAACACGGCGTTCTCGAGCTGCGAGTGCGACGGGAAGGCCACCCACTGACCCTCGATGAGGGCCACGCGGACGCCGCCGACGGGGCCGGAGAACGGCAGGCCCGAGAGCTGGGTCGAGAGCGACGCGGCGTTGATCGCGAGCACGTCGTAGGGCTGGTCAGGGTCGAGCGCCATCACGGTGATGACGACCTGGACCTCGTTGCGCAAACCCTTCTTGAAGGTCGGGCGCAGCGGGCGGTCGATCAGGCGGCAGGTGAGGATCGCGTCCTCGCCCGGGCGGCCTTCGCTGCGGAAGAACGAGCCGGGGATCTGACCCACGGCGTACATCCGCTCCTCGACGTCGATCGTCAGGGGGAAGAAGTCGAAGTGGTCCTTGGGGTGCTTGCCGGCCGTGGTGGCCGAGAGCAGCA
>JBAUWM010000115.1:0-2619 GCA_049583775.1 Nocardioides sp. | reverse complement strand
GATCGCCGGCGAGTCACAGGTGGTTACCGGTCTGCGCCGTGCGTTGGTGACTGGGCTCGGCATCGACCGCCATCAGGTGGCCTTCATGGGCTACTGGCGAGTTGGCGTTGCGATGAAGTCGTGAGCTTGCTGGGTTTCGAGGCTCGCTTCGCTCGCACCTCAACCACCGCGACGGCACGCCCGCTCGTACGTCAACCACCAGCTGCAAAGGGTTTCGAGGCTCGCTTCGCTCGCACCTCAACCACCGCGGCGGCTCGCTTCGCTCGCACCTCCACCGCGGCGGCGGGCTAGCGGGTGGGGAGGGTCAGCTCGGACGGGTAGCGCTTGGAGACGTGGATCGTCATCGGCGCGAGCATGGCCGGGAGGTCGGGAAGCGTCGGCAGCAGGTGCGGAACGTCGAAGGCCTGAATGTTGATCCGCAGCCGGTGACCGGGCTTGATCGCGGCACCGGTCGGAAAGATCTCGACGTCGATCGGCGCGACCTGGTTGCCGCCGAGCGACGACTTCTCGGCCCGGGTGAACGGGTGGTAGGCCTGGATCAGCTTGCCGTCGAGGTAGCGCGACCGTTTCTGGTCGAGCGCCCGGTGTGAGATGACCTGCCAGCCGCCGGTGAGGCGCTTGACCGTGCCGTTGGGCGCGACGTCCGAGATCGACACCGAGAGCATGCCGTCGCCCGTGGGGGTCGAGGTGAAGAGGCGTGCGTTGATCGGGCCCTGGATCCGCAACTTCTTGGTGAGCGGGGCCGAGTCGTAGCTGACCCCTGCGTAGTCGTTGTACTGGTTGTCGCTGAGGCACGGGTTGGCGGGGAACGCGGTGTTCATGATGCCCGCGGTCCACTGGTTGGCGGAGCGACTGCACAGGCCGGCGACCGGGAGCGGCGGCACGATCGCAGTTCCGGCGGCGGCCCTGCCGGTGGTGAGCGTGCCCCCCTGGAACGACGGCGTGGCGCTGCCGGAGAGCTTCAAGGTGGTGGCCTCGAGGTCAGGGGAGACGTAGTTCGGCTTGCGAACCCAACGGTTGGTGCCCTGCTCGAAGTAGGTGTAGGGCTTGATGTCGGTGAGCAGCGACGGGTCGGCGATGTCCTTGACGTAGTGGTCGAACCACCGCAGCTGCAGCTCGGCGAGGGTGCCGTAGCCCGCATCTGCGACCTCCGCACCCGACGATCCCTCGAGGTGGTCCCAGGGCCCGGTGATGATTCGGGTCGGCACGCCGTTGCGTTGCAGCCGCTCGAACAACAGTGGCGTACCGCGCTGGAACAGGTCGTACTCGCCGCTGATCAGGAACGTCGGAACCGTCACCTTGTCGATGACGTTGATCGGCGAACGGTCTTCGTAGAACTTGCCGTCGTAGGCGGCGTCCCCGCCGATGAGCGCGTCGGAGATGAGCGGAACGGTGAAGGTGGCTGCGGTCAGGACGCTGTCGCTGAGCCACTTGAACCCGTGCTCGGGCTCGCTGAGGCCGTAGGCGGGCGGGATGAGTCCGGTGCTGGTCACGATGCCGAGCCACAGCGGGATGAACCCGACGTCGATGGCCCCGCCGCTCGCGACGACGTCGCGGTAGACGTCGGCGCCAGGCACCTGCGGGAAGATCGCCTTGAGGCCCTTCGGGTGCCGGGCCGCGGCGAAGATCTGGCTGATGCCCATGTAGGAGGGGCCGGTCATGCCCGACGTGCCATCGCTCCACGGCTGCTCGGCTGCCCAGTTGACGATCGCGGCGGCGTCCTTGGCCTCGCGCTTGGAGAACGCGCCCCACACGCCCTCGGAGGTGCCGGTGCCGCGCGCGTCGACGGTGAGCTGCGCGTAGCCGCGCTTCACGAGGTAGTCGGCCGGGGTTCCGCCGAGGCCGCCACCCATGCCGATCACGGTCTTGTTGTAGGCGGTGATCGTGATGATGACCGGCAGCGGAGTGGTGACGGTCTTGCCGCTGCTGTCGACCGGTTGCACCAGGTCGGCGCGCAGGGTGACGCCGTCGCTCATCGGGATGGCGAGGTCGGTGGTCATCGCGGTTGCGGGGAACTGCTCGCTCCGAGGCTTCCACGACGTGTTGGTCGCGGGCTTGACGCGTGCCGCCGAAGTGGTGGAGAGGGAGGCAGCGGCAGCGTGCACCTGAGGCGTCACTGCACTGAGTCCGCCGAGGGCGACGACTGCGGCCAGGATGGAAACGGGAAGGCGACGATTCACTGTCTAATTGTGCGGCAGCGTGTGGCCGTCGTCACGGGCGTCTCATCTGGGTAACTCGCTGTTACACGTCAAGCCGGTCGGCGACCGAGCGCAGCCGCTGCGCCAAATGGTGGCGGTGGCGGCGTCGCCGCGCCGCGGACCCGCTGGTCGAGGTCGTCCGACTGCGTGACACGCCCGAGGGGCGGGGGCGGTTGCTGACCTCGTAGGCGGTGAGGTCGGTGAACTGAGACATGGCTGCTCCTGATCAGGGTCGGGTGTGCGGTGAGGTGATGGACGGGGTCAGATCTGGGTGAGGACGACGTCGCCACTCACCGTCTTGGCACGGACTTCGACGTAGGGGGCACCCTTCTCGGGCTCGCCAGCGCTCGCGAGGTTCGACTGCACCCGGCCGGTGACCGTGGTGATGTCGGTCCAGACGGGCGTGCCCGCCGGCACGCCG
>JBAUWM010000114.1:0-10437 GCA_049583775.1 Nocardioides sp. | reverse complement strand
CGCCCGTGACGGGCACGAAACTCACATGAGCCCCTTCGCTGAGCCGGTTCGTGGGCAGACTCCGAACGTAACGCCCCGCGGCGACAGTAAGTTCCGCTGGCGCCGGGGTTGCGGCCGGGGAGCGGTGGGTCAGCCACCGAAACCCGCCCGCGGAACGTGGCCAACCCACCGCCGCCCCGCGCCGCCCCCGCGAGCGGTGACTCAGCCACCGAAATCCGCCTGCGGAACGTGCCCAACCCACCGCTCCTCGGCGCCACCCCGCGAGCGGTGACTCAGCCACCGAAACCCACCGGCAGAACGTGGCTAACCCACCGCCACCCGGCGCCACCCCCGCCAAAGGTGGCTCAGCCACCGAACCCGAGCAGCATTCGGTGGCCAGCCCACCGCTCCCCGGCGCCACCCCCGCTGGCGGAGCCAGCTATCGACGTCGATGCGCCTCGCGCACCACGGCGGCAAGGGCCGCGCCGGCGGCCTCAGCCACGCCTGGGTGAGCAACCGCCGGGTCGACCCAGGCGCCGTCGAGCACCGGCGGTGTCAGCTCGGCGAGATCGCCGGTGACCGACACTCCCGACTCACGCACCCACGCCATCCACTGGTCGGTCAGCTCGGCCACCCAGGGCCGGTGGGACGGGTCGAGCTGCACGCGGTCGGAGTCGCGGCCGGCCAGGCCCGCACCCACGACGCTGCGGCGCACCAGCTGGTGAAACCGGCGACCACGACGACTGTCGCCGTCCAGAGCCGCGTTCAGGGCGAGCAGCACCTGGGCTTCGGGAACGCCCACCGACTCGTTCACCCGCTTCGCCTCCTCCGGCGCCCACGAGGGGTCGATGCCTGACACCGCGCAGAACCGCTGCCACAGCAGATCGGGGTCGTCGGCCGACGGCGGCACGGTCACGAGGTGCACCCGCTCTGCCGGAACGTGGGACAGCCACCGCCCCAGCACCAGCGGCAGGTCGAACGACGCCAGCAGCTTGAGCTCTCCAGATCGGGCCCGGTCGAGGTGCGCCGAGAGCGGGCGGGCACCACCGTTGCGCAGCCCTTCGAGCCATCCCGACACCAGCTGCCGGCCGAGGTCGCGCGCGGTGTAGACCACGTGCAGCTCAGACTCATGGCCAAGGTCGGCCGCGATCCGCGCCACGGCGTCGTCGTCCGCGCGCACGAACGCCTCGTGGCTGAGCACTGCGGTGCCTTCGTGCTCACCGACCGTGGCCGCCAGCCGGCCCCAGTGCCCCTCGGAGAAGCCGCGTCCGCGATTCATCCTCACGTCGGTGACGTCGAGCGCCGCCCTGAAGACGAAGGTGGCTGGTCGCTTGCCACTAGCCAAGTGCGGCACGAGTACACCGCGCGCGGCCAGCGCCTCGACGTTGCGGTTGAGCCGGCTCTGGAGATAGGTGGTGCCGGACTTCGGTGCGCCCACGTGGAGGACCACGCGTCGGCTGTCGGTCACCCGCGCATCCTACGATCGACGCATGTCCCTTCTCGACGCCCCGATCGCCCGTCTCGACGGATCCCCCGCCACCCTCGGCGAGCTCACCGGCGCCAGCCCGGCGCTGCTCGTCAACGTTGCGAGCAAGTGCGGCCTCACGCCGCAGTACGCCGGCCTCGAGGCTCTGCACGAGGAGCTGGCCGAGCAGGGCTTCAGTGTCGTCGGCGTGCCGTGCAACCAGTTCATGGGTCAGGAGCCGGGCAGCGCCGACGAGATCGCCGAGTTCTGCTCGGCCACGTACGGCGTCACATTCCCGATGACCGAGAAGATCGAGGTCAATGGCGACGGCCGCCACCCGATCTACGCGGCGCTGGTTGCGACGCCCGACGAGTCGGGCAAGACAGGTGACGTGCAATGGAACTTCGAGAAGTTCCTCCTCGACGCTGAGGGTGCCGTCGTCGCCCGGTTCAGCCCGATGGTCGAGCCCGACGACGAGCGGCTGCGCACCGCGATCGCCGGACTCCTCGGCTGATCGTCAGACTGCGACCCGCCCGGTGATCGGGGGCAGGTCGGCCAGGGTCGCGATGCCGGGAGCAGCCGCCACCACCGACGGCACGGCATTGGTCACCGGCATCGCGGTGTAGATCATCCCGAGGCCCATGAAGCCCTCCTCGGTCCAGTCGGTCGGCGGCAAGCAGTGCAGCACCGTCCGCATGTTCGGCACGCCGAACACCTGGATCACGTGCCCGTGCGCCAGCGGCTTGGGCGGCACGACGTGGTCGCCCATCGTCCAGTTGAAGCCGACGCTCACCACGTTGCGATCGCCCACCCAGCCACGGTGGTAGCCGAGCACCCCGCCCACCGTGCCGGCCGGAATGGTCATGAACCCAAGGTCGGTGTCGCCCGTGGCCTCGGTGAAGGTGACGTCGAACGTCATCCGGTCGAGCTGGACGCCGAGCGCGTCGGCCATCATCGCCGCTGACTCGGCGAAGACCTCGCTCTCGACCCGCACCGACTCGGCGAGCCCCGGCGTGGCCGGGTCTTTGCCGAACCCCATGGCCGACTGAGTGCCGGCCGACTCGTAGGTCGAGCAGTCGACCGACTCGGTGATCCGGATCTCGTCAACCCGCTCGCACGACCCGCTGAGCACCATGCCCACCAGGTTGGTCATGCCGGGGTGAGCGCCGCTGCCGAAGATCGTCGAACCGCCGCGCTCACACGCCGACCGAATCCGATCGAGGTCGGCCGGCGACTGCTTGCCGCCGGTGATCCACGCCGCGCTCGAGCACACGTTGATGCCCGACTCGAGCAACCGCACCAGCTCGTCGATGTCGGGCCACAGCGGGTTGTAGCAACAAGCGTCGGGGCGCAGCGCCACCAGCGCCTCGATGTCATTGGTGGCCAGGACGCCGGTGGGCTCAGGCCAGCCGCACAGCTCGGCTGCGTCCCGCCCCACCTTGTCGGCGCCGTGGGCGTAGACACCGACCAGCTCCATGTCGGAACGACCGATGATCGCGTGCAGCGAACGTCGTCCGATGTTGCCGGTGGTCCACTGGATCACGCGCAGAGTCATGCGCTGAGGGTAGCCGCGGGCTAGAACCTGTTCTAGTTATCCGATCAGCTCTTCTTCTCGGGCGGCTCGGACGGCTCGGGCGTCGACGTGCCAGGCGTGGACCTCGCGTCGGTAACCGGGGGTGTCGGGTCAGGCGTCGAGGTCGGCGCGCCGGGGGTGACCGCTGTGGTCGTCGTCGCCGCCGAAGCAGGAGCTGCCGCGTCTGGTGCCGAGTCTGCGGGAGGCGTCGCGGCGTCGTCCGTCGTGGTCGGTGCCTCCGGAGCTGCAGCGGCCGGCGGCGCGGGCGCGTCGCTGGCCTTGCGCGTACCCCGGTGACCGCCACCGCCACCACGACCCGAGGCCAGCACGAGGAGCACGACCACGGCACCGAGCAACGCGGCGCCGAGTGCGACCCAGTTGGGGTCGTCGACGCCGAGGTTGAAGACCGCCAGCGGCAAGATCGCCGCGGTCAGCGTGACGATCAGCACGCGGAAACCTGGGTGGTGGCTCAGCAGACTGGCCAACGCCCACACGAGCACCAGACCGGCGGTGTAGGCAAGGGTGATGTAGGTGTCCTGGTCGACGTCAGTGGCTCCGCTCGACAGGGGCGCGGACGGGTCGAGGGCGAACGGCACGAACGCTCCGAAGAAGCCGCTCAACCCGATGACGGCCATGATCGCGATGAAGCCGATCAGCCCGATCACGCCGACCACGACGCCAGTCAGCGCGCGGGTGGCGGGCAACAACCAGCCGAGCACCGTCACGCCGACGACGAACACCAGGAGACCGGCTCCCACGGTGGCAACACCGGTGTCGGACTCGTCGACGCCCACGACCTCGTCGAACGCGCGAGCGTAGAGGACGCCGAGGCCGAGGACCGCGGTCACGGTGGGAGCGCCGCCGCGGGCGAGCACCCAACCCACGACGGAGAGACCGAGGATGAGACCCCCGACGACCCACGGCACCGCGTCGTTGTCCTCCATCCCGATCGCGACCATCAGGCCCAGCCCGAGGGCGCCGAAAGCTGCTGGCCACGAGCCGACGGCCGTGCGCATGGCCGCGTCGCTGACGAACACCACGGCCAGCGGGGCGATCAGCAGGAGCACGATGGCAGCGCCGAGGCCGACGCCGTAGTACTTCCAGTCGAGGTCGCCGTCACTGCGTGCGTAGACCGCCGACTGCACGATGGCGGCCGCGAGCAGCGCCACACCGAGGGCTACAGCCGTCGACGCGCTGCGCACAGCGCCGCGGTCGCTGGCGAGGGGCGGTGCGGGAGCAGCGACGGTGGGGGACGGGTCTGGCGAGGGAGCAGTCGTCATGCCCGGCACTGTAGGCCCGGGATCACCTCTCTGGCGACGACCTCGAGCGCCGACTCGCGCGCGGCGTACGGAGAATCCGCACGTGGCCAGTGCGTGACGACGTCGGTGAAGCCGAGGTCGGCGGCGCGGCCGGTCAGCTCGGCGAAGAACTCCGGGCTGCTCAACGACGTCCGTTCGGGGCCACCCAGCTGAGGTGCCGAGTCGAGCAGGAGGTAGCGCGGCTTGGCTGCGCGCCCGCTGCTGGCCAAGGCCTCGTTGAAGATCTCCACCGCCGCGGCGAGCCCTGAGAACCAGGCGTCGGTCGTGTCGGCGCGCGGCCCGGTGGTGACCCAGCCATCGCCCGTGGCTGCGGCGAACCGCACCGACCGCGGCCCGTTGCCGGCCACGAGCAGCGGAGTGCGATTCAAAGGGGGCAGTGTGCGGGCGTCGTCGGTGCTGAACCATCGGCCGTGGTGGGTGATGCGGTCGCCGTCGCGCAGCGAGACCAGGGTGTCGACGAACTCCTGGAACCGGTCGACGCGCTCGCCCACGCTGAGGGGTTCGGCGCCGAGCACGTCGGCGTCCAGGTTGCCACCGACGCCGACGCCGAGCAGAAATCGGCCGTCGCTGACGTCTTCCAAGGCCTGGGCGTCGCGAAACAGCAAGTAGGGGTGTCGGAAGTTGGGCGACGACACCAGCGTGCCGAGCCCGATGGACGACGTCACCGCAGCCGCCGCCCCCAGCACAGGCGTGGCCGCGCGCCACGGTGCGTCGGGCAAGCCGCCCCACACCAGGTGGTCGTAGGTCCAGGCGTGGTCGAACCCCATCTCCTCGGCCGCCTGCCACCGCGGCCGGGCCTCGCTCCACGGAAGGTCGGTCAGCAGAGTGATCCCTACGCGCATGAACCGAACCTACGCTGACCCGTCGCTACGAGACGACGGGTCAGCAACAGGTCGAAACTAGGGAGTGGTGGTGGCGCAGACGACCTGGGCACGAAGCAATCGGTCGACATTGTCGGTGTTTCTGCCGTAGGCAGCGGCACCGGTGACTCCCAAGTTGATGGAGACGGGGAGTCCAAACTGGACCGCCTGTTGCAGGCTCAGGAAGTAGCCACCTGCCCCGATCGGGGTCTTGTTCGCGGGGCACAGCGCGACGGCCACCGACTGTGCGCCGGGAGCCACGGTCACCGACTCGACGACCCGCTCGACGTTGCTCAGACCGGCTGGTCCTGCGGGGCCAGCGGGGCCAACCGCACCTGCGGCTCCAGCTGGCCCCGGTGCACCAGGTGCACCAGGCGCACCCGCAACGCCAGGGGCTCCATCGGCTCCCGGCGCTCCATCCGTCCCTGGTTCACCGGCCGGTCCCTTCAGCGCGGCCTGCGCCTTCGTCGAGAGGTCGGCCTTCTGGAGGGTGCGGTTCTTGATGTCGGCACTGGTGACGGTGCCGTTCTTGATCTGCTTACCAGTGATCATCTTGGCGGCCACGGCACCGGTGGACATGCCGAACACCAAGGTGACGGCGCAGAGCAGAGCAATCGCGGGGGTACTTTGGGGGGTGTATTTCGGTCTCATCTTCGGAAACTAGACCTGCGCACGGGGCCCCACAAGGGGTCCGTCTGGCTCAGTCCTGCACTAGCCGACAGTGGCGCAGGTGATGCGTGCTCTCAACGCGGCATCCGTGTTGTCGGAGTTGCGGCCGTAGGCAACCCCACCTGTGCCGTTGGTGGCGACATTGGTCGCGACCGGTAGGTGCCGGTACACCAAAGGGAGAAAGGGCGGGGGCTGGGTGAAGTAGCCGGTGACTCCGAGTACGAATTTTCCGGCAGGGCACTCGGCGCCGGCCGACGCCGAGGCTCCGGGGGCGACGATGACCGGGGCGCCGGTCACGACCTCGAGGTTGCTGAGTCCGGGAGGGCCGACAGGGCCGGCCGGCCCAGCCGCGCCGGCCGCGCCGGGAGCGCCATCGGCACCGTCGGCGCCGTCCTGACCAGGTGACCCTGGCTCACCGTCGGTGCCGGCCGGGCCAGTCTGTCCGCGCAGCTTGAGGCGCGCCCCGGGGCTGAGGTCGACGACCCGCAGGGTCTTGTTCTTGATGTCGGCACTGGTGATCGTGCCGTTCTTGATCTGCTTACCGGTGATCGCCTTGGCGGCCACGGCGCCCGTGGACAGGCCGATCACGAGCATGACGGCGCAGAGGAGCACTGTCGCCGGAGCACTACGGGGGGTGATTTGTGGTCTCATCTTCGGAACCTAGACCCGACCTCGTGGACCCGCAAGAGGTGCGCCGTGCCCTGCCTCGGCGCAACGATCAGGTCTGGACGGCGAGCACGAGCGGCACGACCTGCGCCGCGCCGCACTCGCGGAGGGCGGCGCCCGCAAGGGTGAGGGTCCAGCCGGTGACGACCTGGTCGTCAACCAGGAGCACGTGCCGATCGGTGACATCCTCGTCGAGGGCCAGGGCACTGCGGCGGTGAACGGCGGCCACCCGCTGGGCCGAGTTCATCGCGCCTTGGCTGGGCGCAACCGCAGGATCGACGATGGCGAAGCGGCCAGCCACGGGCACGCCCAAGAAGCGGGAGAGCCCAGCCGCGAGGTCAGCGGTGAGGATGGGTCGCGTCGCCGATTCGACGACGACGATGGCATCGACTTGGGGCCGCCAGTCACCGAGCACCTCGACCATCGCACGAGCCAACGAATCGGGCACCGGGCCGTCGGGGGTGTCGGCGCGGAACAGAGCGCGGAGCGCCTGGCCGTGACCGAGGTCGGTCAGCCGAGCGATTGCGCGACCCTCGGCAGCGCCGTCCTTGATCTTGCCGGCCAGGTCCAGGCCCATCGCCGCCAATCCGGCTGGCCACATCTTGCGTGGCTCGACGACCACCCCCGGCCGCGACAGCCGCGCTTCGGCGGCGGTGCGGGCGGCGTCGGAGACGGCGATGTCGAGGGCCAGACCGCCGCAGTTGTCGCAGCGTCCGCAGTCGGTGGAGTCGGGGTCGTCGAGCTGGTCGCGCAGATACCGCATCCGGCACTGGTCGGTGCTGAGGTAGTCGAGCATCGCCTGCTGCTCACGCTCGCGAGCCTCGCGCACTCGTCGGTAGCGCTCCTCGTCGTACGACCAGTCGCGGCCGGTGGCCTCCCACCCACCACGCACACGCCGCACCGCGCCGTCGACGTCCAGCACCTTGAGCATCTGCTCGAGCCGGGTGCGCGACAACTCGACCCTAGTCTCGATGGCCGGGGTGCTCATCGGACCTGGCGCGTCGGCGAGAACGGCGAGCGTCTCGCGCACTTGATCCTCGGCCGGAAAGGCCAGCGAGCCGAAGTAGGCCCAGATGTCCCGGTCTTCTGCGGCCGGCAACAGCACGACTTTCGCCTCGTCAGTGCCACGACCGGCACGGCCGACCTGTTGGTAGTAGGCCACCGGCGACTGTGGAGCCCCGAGGTTGACCACGAAGCCCAACGTGGCATCGAAACCCATGCCGAGCGCGCTGGTGGCCACCAGTGCCTTGATGTCGCCGCCGGCTAGCCGCTCTTCCAGCGCGAGCCGTTCGGTCTGCTCGGTCTGACCGGAGTAGGCGGCCACGTCGTGCCCGCGAGAGCGCAGGTAGTCGGCAACCTCTTGCGTGGCCGCGACGGTGAGGCAGTAGACGATGCCCGAGCCGGGTTGCTCGGCGAGATGGTCGGCTAGCCACGCCAATCGTTCCTGTGCCGTCTTCAGCCTGACCACGCCGAGCCGCAGCGACTCGCGGTCGAGCGAGCCGCGCAGCACCAGGGTGTCGGCGCCCATCTGTTCGGAGACGTCGGTGGTGACCCGCGTGTTGGCGGTCGCCGTCGTCGCAAGGACCGGGATGCCGTCGGGCAGCTCGGTGAGCAGGGTACGGATTCGTCTGTAGTCGGGCCGGAAGTCGTGCCCCCAGTCGCTGATGCAGTGCGCCTCGTCGACCACGAGCAGTCCACACGTGGCCGCCAATCGCGGAAGCACCTCGTCGCGGAATCCCGGGTTGTTGAGCCGCTCGGGGCTCACCAGCAGCACGTCGACTTCGCCAGCCGCGATGGCCTGGTGGGTCTGGTCCCACTGCTCGAGGTTGGTGGAGTTGATGGTGACCGCCCGGATGCCGGCCCGTTCGGCCGCGGCGATCTGGTTTCGCATCAGGGCCAGCAGCGGCGAGACGATGACAGTGGGGCCGGCGCCGCGCTCACGCAGCAGCAGTGTGGCCACGAAGTAGACGGCCGACTTTCCCCAGCCGGTGCGTTGCACCACCAGTGCTCGACGGCGCCCGACGGTCAAGGCTTCGATGGCGGTCCACTGGTCGTCGCGCAGAACGACATCGTCGCGCCCCACCAGGGCACGCAAGTGCTGCTCGCCGGTCGAGCGCAAGGCTGTCGCGTCGGTCTCCTGCGGCGCGGGCGACGCTCCAGCGGCGGGGTCATTCATGCCGATCTGTCTACCAGCGACCATCGACAAGGTAGTTTGCCGGTCCTAAGGCACTTCACGGCTCCCCGCTGCTCCCCAGGAGGCTTCCCGATGGCCAAGTCCTCGTCCAAGACTGACCTGCTCGCACAGGTCTCGCTGTTCTCGAGGTGCTCCTCCAAGGAGCTCAAACACATCGCCGGGCTGGTCGACGAGGTCACGTTTCCCGCGGGGAAGGTCATCGTGGCTGAGGGGCGTGGAGGCGAAGAGGCGTTCGTGATCGTCTCGGGCACAGCGCGTGTCACCCAAGGCGACGTCGAGCTGCGCACCGTCGGCGCCGGGGAGGCAGTGGGGGAGATGACGCTTCTTGATCGCACGGCCGTTCGCTCGGCGACGGTGACGACGACCTCGGAGGTCGAGGCCCTCGTGATCGGTGCCCGCGAGTTCGACGCGGTGCTGTCCAAGCATCCCGAAGTGACCCGCGCCCTCGCCGTGGGGTTGGCCGCTCGGCTTCGCGACCTCGAGAACTAGCTCCGACAGCCGAAGAATCACCACCCGGGCCTAGCGATCATGGAGTGGTCGTGCGCAGCATGTGGAGCTCGGTGGCCCGATAGCCACGGCTTTTGCGCGTTCTGCGGCCAGGCTCGCTCTGGCTCTGCCACCCCGTCGGCCGAGGTCGATGACGTGCTCGCGGCTTTGGTGGGCGAGCAGTTGCGTGCCGAGCTGGTGGCGGCTGGCGGGCGGTTGCCCGAGGAGCGGCGTCTAGTGTCGGCGATCTTCGCCGACCTCTCTGGCTTCACACCGCTCGCGGGCCGGCTCGACCCGGAGACGATGGCAGAAGTGGTCGACCCGATCCTCGCGGCCCTCGTGCGGATCGTGAAGCGTGGCGAGGGCTACGTCGGGTCGTTTGCCGGTGACGCTTTGCTGGCCTACTTCGGTGCCCCGGTCGCCCATGAGGACGACGCCGTGCGCGCCGTGCGCTGCGCCCAGGAAATGCTCGCTGAGTTCCCCGCCCTGCTCGCCGTCGCTCCCCCCGAAGCTGCCGAACTCTCACTGAGGATCGGTGTCGACACCGGAGCGGTGATGGCCCGCCTCGTGGCCGGGGACATCAAGACCGACTACAACATCCTGGGCAACTCGGTGAACATGGCGCAGCGGTTGCAATCGAACGCCCCGCCGGGTGGGTGCGTGGTCGGGGAGACGACGTACCGGCTCGCCAAGGACTCCTTCGACTTCGAGGACCTGGGCGGACTCACCGTCGAGGGGCGAGCCGAACCGTTGCCAGCGTGGCTTCTGGTGGGCGAGCGACAACGGTCGATGCAACGTCGAGATGCGCGCACGGCGACCATCGTCGGGCGCGACGTCGAGCTGGCCGCGTTGTCCGCAGCCGAGCAAGCAGGCGGCGGACTTCTGCTCATGGCCGAAGCCGGCGCCGGCAAGAGCCGGTTGCTCGAGGAGGCACAGACGCGTTCGTCGCGCACCTGGCTCGGAGGAGGCTGCGCGCCCCACGACACCTCGCGCTCCTATCGGCCCTGGGCGAGTGTGCTGGCGGGTATCGCGGCTGAGGACGACGGGCTACGCATCGTCGCTGGTGACCTCGACCCCCGTCTCGCTGCGTTGCCCCCCGCTCGCCGACGCGACGTGGTCGCTACCGATGTCGCATCCGCGCTCCGCGCGGCCGCCCCCGCGGTCGTCGTGCTCGAGGACCTGCACTGGGCCGACCAACCGTCGCTCGACTTGTTCGACGATCTGCT
>JBAUWM010000113.1:0-3662 GCA_049583775.1 Nocardioides sp. | reverse complement strand
TTCCTGGGCGGCTATGAAACCTCGGCCTCGATGCTGGCTCTGGGCGCCTACCTGCTGGCGGAGAACCCCGAAGGCATGCGCCTGCTGCGTGAAGACCCCGCCTCCGTCGATCGCGTGGTCGAAGAGCTGCTGCGTCACCTCACCGTCGTCCAGCTTGCGTTCTTGCGGTTCGCGAAGCGTGACCTCGAGCTCGGTGGCAAGCAGATCAAGGACGGCGATGCCGTCGCGATCTCGCTACTGGGCGCCAACCGCGACCCGAGGTTGGCAGAGCCGACCGGTGTGGTTGGGCTGAGCTTGGACGACTTCGATCCCACCCGCGAGCCGACGAGGCACCTCGCGTTTGGCCACGGCATGCATCGATGCGTCGGGGCTGAGTTGGCGCGGATGGAGTTGCGCATCGCGCTGCGCGGGTTGGCGCAACGCTTCCCTGACCTCGCGGTGACTGCCCGGCGTCAGGATCTCGACTTCCGCAAGCTCTCTGCGGTCTACGGCGTCGAGGAGCTTCCGGTGCACCTCTACGGTCGCGATCGGACCTCCGCCGCGGTCTGACCTGGCCGGGTTGGTGTGCCCTGGGAGATTGGGGTCCATGCCCCGTCGCCTCGCCGTCCGTTCGGTTCTCGCACTCGGTCTGACGGTCACCGGGGTGGCCGGATGTTCCGACGGCCCGAGCAATGAGCCCAGCAGCGCGGCGGCCACGGGGACGGTCGACGACGTTGCTGGGGCAGCCGGTGAGCTGGATGTGGTCGGTGCCATCAGCGGGTTGAACAGCCCATGGGGTCTGGTCACCTTCGCTGATGGCAGCTATCTGGTGGGCAGCCGCAACACGGGCGAGATCGCTCTCGTGCGCCCCGACGACCCCGGCTCTGCGCGGACGATCGTCACCATCGACGGAGTCCGAGCCGAGGGTGAATCGGGACTGCTGGGCCTCGCGGCCAGCCCCGATGAAGACACCGTCTTCGCCTACTTCACCACCGATGACGACAGCCGAGTCGTCGCGATGAGCTGGGATGGTTCGACGATCGGAGAACCCGAGGTCATCGTCGAGGGCATCCCCGGCGGTGCGACCTTCCACCAGGGTGGTGGCCTCGCAGTCGGACCCGACGACCTGCTCTACGTCACGACTGGCGACAACGGTGTGCCCGAGAGCTCTCAGGACGAGGACTCCCTGTCCGGCAAGGTGCTGCGCTACACGTTGGACGGTGCCCCGGCGCCCGAGAACCCGTTCGACTCGGCTGTCTTCAGCCTGGGCCACCGCAACGTGGAGGGGTTGACCTTCGACGCCGAAGGCCGACTCTGGGCCTCGGAGTTCGGGCAGAACGAGTTCGACGAGCTGAACCTGATCGAGGCCGGCAACAATTACGGCTGGCCGGCCGTCGAGGGCACCGGTGGCGGTGACCAGTACGTCGACCCCCAGGTCGTCTGGAGCACCGAGGACGCGTCACCTGCCGGGCTGGCGTACTGGGACGGCTCGCTCTGGATGGCAGCCCTGCGCGGCCAGACCCTCTGGGAGATCCCGGTGTCCGGCTCGGGCACCGCTGAGAGTCCGATCGCCCACCTCACTGGCGAGTACGGCCGACTACGCGCCTCGCACGTCGCGCCCGACGGAGAGTCGCTGATCGTGGGCACATCGAACACCGACGGACGTGGCCAACCGAGCGATGGTGACGATCGGTTGCTGAACATCACGCGGTGACGGGGCCGGCCTTCGAGACCTCTCCTCTCAACCTCACTTAGAGGTGGACAGGCGGTACTGACGGGTGGAGAGGGGCACGAAGATCACCAGGATCAGCACCACCCAGGCCAGGGTGTAGATCACTGGGTTCTGCATCGACCAGGCTTCGAAGTAGTCACCGCTGTTCTGGGTGTTGCCGAAGAGTTCGCGGCAGGCCTGGGTCAGCGTTGACACCGGGTTCCAGTCGACAAAGGTGCTCAACACGCCCTTGAACGATTCCTGCGGCACGAACGCGTTCGAGACGAAGGTGAGCGGCATGATGACGATGAACGAGGCGTTGTTGATCACCTCGACGCTCGGCACCAGAAGCCCGATGTAGGCCATGACCCAGCTGATCGCGTAGGCGAAGAGCAACAGCAAGAGGAACCCGGCCATCATGTCGATGAAGCCCTCGCGCACACGCCAGCCGACCAGCAGCCCGGTCAGCGCCATGATGATCAGCGACAGCACGTTGTAGACCACGTCGGACGTCGTCCGGCCGATCAGCACTGCCGCCCGCGACATCGGCAGGGACCGGAACCGGTCGATGATGCCCTTCTGCATGTCCTCGGCCAGGCCGGCGCCGGTGAACGTGGCACCGAACACCACCGTCTGGGCGAAGATTCCGCCGACGAGGAACTCCTTGTAGTCGACGTCGCCCGGCACGTCGATCGCGCCGCCGAACACGTAGGCGAACAGCAGCACGAACATGATCGGGCTGATCAGCACGAACACGAGCACCTCGGGCACTCGCTTGATCTTGATCAGGTTGCGCTGGGCGACGACCCAGCCGTCGGTCAGGGCCTGCGTGGCGCTCATCAGGCTGCCCCTTCCGTCGTGGTGCCGGTTTCGGCCTCGGATTCCTCGGCTGCTCGGCCGGTGAGGCTGAGAAAGACGTCGTCGAGCGTGGGGCGACGTAGTCCGACGTCGAGCACGTGGATGCCTTCGCGCTCCAGGTCACCGAGCACTCGCATCAGCGCGGGTGCGCCTCCGTCGACGGCGGCCGTGATGGTGCGGTCTTCGATCTGGACCTCACCGATGGCCACCGCAGCGAGTAGCCGGGACACGGCTTCTGCGGTGCTGCCATCAGACACGACAACCTCGATTCGTTCACCGCCGGTCTGCGCCTTGAGCTCGTCGGCGGTGCCACGCGCGATCGCCCTGCCGTGGTCGATCACCACGATGTCGTCGGCGAGGCGGTCGGCCTCTTCGAGGTACTGCGTGGTGAGCAGCAGTGTTGCGCCGCTGCCGACCAGCTCGCGGATGACGTCCCACATCTGCTGACGACTCCGGACGTCGAGACCCGTGGTGGGCTCGTCGAGGATGAGCACCGGGGGAGCCGCCACGAGCGCGCCAGCCAAGTCGAGCCGACGCCGCATGCCGCCGGAGTAGGTCTTGGATGGCCGGTCGGCGGCGTCGGCGAGCGCGAACCGCTCGAGCAGCTCGCGGGCACGATCGCGAGCCCGTGCCTTCGGGAAGCCGTAGAGCCGTCCGACCATGGTGAGGTTCTCGAAACCGGTGAGGTGCTCATCGACCGCGGCGTACTGACCGGACAGGCCGATGCTGCGGCGGACTCCCTGCGGGTCTTTCAGCACGTCGACGCCATTGACCACGGCGCTGCCCTCGTCGGGCACCAGCAGAGTGGCCAGGCAACGCACCGCCGTCGTCTTGCCCGCCCCGTTGGGGCCGAGCAGTGCTAGCACCTTGCCCTCAGGCACGGACAGGTCGAGCCCAGCCAGCGCTGTGACGCTCTTGTATCGCTTGACCAGGCCGGTGGCCTGAATCATGTCGCCCATCGCGTTGTGCCTCTCGGGTGGGGAGTCGTTCGTACGAGGAGACTATTGACCACCACCGACAGCCAGATTCATCGCTCGGGCGGTGGCGAACCGACTGGTGGCCTTAAAACTCGCGCCCCAACCGGCTGTTTCGGTCGACCAGTGCGAGTTTCGCC
>JBAUWM010000112.1:0-5745 GCA_049583775.1 Nocardioides sp. | reverse complement strand
GTCGTCGGCACGGCCCTCGGTCTTGGCGCGCTGGAGCAGGCGACCGATGAGCTCCTCGGAGTTCACGGTCAGCACGACGACAGCGTCCAGCTTGTGGCCGGTGAACGCGATCATCCCGTCGAGCTCCTCGACCTGCGCGGTCGTGCGCGGGTAGCCGTCGAGGAGGAAGCCAGGCTGGGCGTCAGGCTCGTCGATCCGGTTGCGGACCATCGAGTTGGTGATTTCGTCGGGCACGTAGTCGCCGGCGTCCATGTAGCGCTTGGCCTCGACACCCAGCGGCGTCCCCTCGGACACGTTGGCCCGGAAGATGTCACCGGTGGAGATGGCCGGGATGCCGAAGTGGTCGGCGACGTACTTGGCCTGCGTGCCCTTGCCGGCCCCGGGGGGCCCCATCAGGATCAGTCGCATTAACGGAGGAATCCTTCGTAGTTGCGCTGCTGGAGCTGGCTCTCGATCTGCTTCACGGTGTCGAGTGCCACGCCGACCATGATCAGGATCGAGGTTCCTCCGAAGGGGAAGCTCTGGTCGGCATTGATCAGCACGATCGCGATCAGGGGGATCAAGGAGATCAAGCCGAGGTACAGGGCGCCGGGCAGCGTGATGCGGGACAGGACGTAGGACAGGTAGTCCTCGGTCGGCTTGCCCGCCCGGATCCCGGGGATGAAGCCGCCGTACTTCTTCATGTTGTCAGCAACCTCTGTGGGGTTGAAGGTGATCGACACGTAGAAGTAGGTGAAGAAGACGATGAGGCCGAAGAAGGTGGCCATGTAGAGCGGGTGGTCTCCGCGGACGAAGTACGAGCTGACGAAGTCGACCCAGCCGGACGTGCTGGTGCTGTTGAACTGCACCGCCATCGCCGGCAGGTAGAGCAGCGAGGAGGCGAAGATGACCGGGATGATGCCGGCCTGGTTGACCTTCAACGGGATGTAGGTCGAGGAGCCACCGAACATCTTGCGGCCGACCATCCGGCGGGCGTACTGCACGGGGATCCGACGCTGCGCCTGCTCGATGAAGATCACCGCAGCCACGATCACGAGACCGACGGCGATCACGACACCGAAGACCCACCAGCCCTGGCTCTTGCCGACGGCCCAGAGGGCGGTCGGGAAGGTGGCGACGACCTGGCAGAAGATCAGGATCGACATGCCGTTGCCGATGCCCCGCTCGGTGATGAGCTCGCCGAGCCACATGATCACGGCAGTACCGGCGGTCATCGTGATGACCATGACGATGAAGGTCGACAAGTTGTCGTTGTGCAGCAGCGGGAAGAGCGTGTTGTCGCAGTTCTGGAGCAGGTTGCCCGAGCGCGCCAGCGCCACGATGCCCGTGGCCTGGAGGAGCGCGAGGCCGAGCGTGAGGTAGCGCGTGTACTGCGTGATCTTGGTCTGGCCCGCCTGGCCCTCCTTCTTCAGCAGCTCGAGTCGCGGGATGACCACGACGAGCAGCTGCAGAATGATGCTGGCGGTGATGTAGGGCATGATCCCGAGCGCGAAGATGGTCAGCTGGAGCAGCGCGCCACCGGAGAACAGGTTGATCAGGTTGTAGACGCCCTCTTGGTTCGCCTGGTCACCTAGACAGCTCTGCACGTTGGCGACGTTGACGCCGGGGGCGGGGATCTGGGAACCGGCACGGAAGATGACGATGATCATCAGGACGAAGAGCAGCTTGCGCCGCAGGTCCGGGGTCCGGAAGGCGTTCATGAACGCGCTGAGCACGATTCCTCTTTCTCCAGCTGACGAGGGCTCCGAACGCAGTCGGTCCGCAGGTGCGGGGACCGACCTGGAAGCCCGTGGAAGCCTAACAGGGCCCCGAGCACGCGAGGGGCGCCCCTACACGGGGCGCCCCTGCGCGCACGAGAGCTGTTTGGGCTCGGTGGGTCTGGTCAGACCAGGGTGGCCGAACCGCCGGCCGCCTCGATCTTCTCCTTGGCCGACGCCGAGAAGGCGTTGGCCGAGATGGCGACCTTGACGGTCAGGTCGCCCTGACCGAGCACCTTGACGGGCTCGCCCTTACGGACCGCGCCGCGCTCGACGAGCGTGGCGACAGTGACGTCGCCGCCCTCGGGGAACAGCGAGCTGATCCGGTCGAGGTTCACGACCTGGAACTCCACCTTGAACGGGTTCTTGAAGCCCTTGAGCTTCGGAAGCCGCATGTGGATCGGCATCTGGCCACCCTCGAAGGCAACCGGAACCTGGTAGCGGGCCTTGGTGCCCTTGGTGCCGCGACCGGCCGTCTTGCCCTTCGAGCCCTCACCGCGTCCGACGCGGGTCTTGGCCTTCTTGGCGCCATCGGCGGGACGCAAGTGGTGCAGCTTGAGCGTCATGTCAGTTGACCTCCTCGACCGTCACGAGGTGACGGACGGTGTGGACCATGCCGCGGATCTCCGGGCGGTCCTCTTTCACGACCACGTCACCGATGCGCTTGAGACCGAGCGAGCGGACAGTGTCGCGCTGGTTGGCCTTGCACCCGATGGTGGACCTCTGCTGCTGGATCTTGAGCTGAGCCATCAGGAGTTCACCCCTGCTGCCTCGATAGCCTCGCGCTCGCCCTCGGCCTTGGCCTTGAGCAGAGCGGCCGGGGCGACGTGCTCGACGGGCAGACCCCGACGTGCAGCGACCGTCTCCGGCATCTCCAGCATCCGCAGCGCCTCGACGGTCGCGTGGACGATGTTGATCTGGTTGGACGAACCCAGCGACTTGCTGAGCACGTCGTGGATGCCGGCGCACTCGAGCACCGCCCGCACCGGGCCACCGGCGATGACGCCGGTACCGGGCGCTGCAGGCCGCAGGAAGACGACGCCAGCCGCCTTCTCGCCCTGCACCGGGTGCGGGATGGTGCCCTGAATCCGGGGCACCTGGAAGAACGCCTTCTTGGCCTCCTCGACACCCTTGGCGATCGCCGCGGGCACCTCCTTGGCCTTGCCGTAGCCGACGCCGACCAAACCGTTGCCGTCACCGACGACGACGAGGGCGGTGAAGCTGAAGCGACGACCACCCTTGACGACCTTGGCGACTCGGTTGATGGCTACGACGCGCTCGAGGTACTGGCTCTTCTCAGCACCCTGGCCGCGACCTCCGTCGCGCCCCCGGCCCTGACGGTCGCCGCCACCACGCTGTCCGCGCTGGGCTCCGCTCATGAGTCTTTTCTCCTCAATCGATTCTTGGACTGGCTCAGAACGAGAGCCCGCCGGAGCGGGCCCCGTCAGCCAGGGCCGCGATCCGGCCGTGGTACTTGTTGCCGGCGCGGTCGAAGACCACGGACTCAACGCCCTGGGCCTTGGCACGCTCAGCGACGAGCTCGCCGACGCGCGTGGCCTTGGCGGTCTTGTCGCCGCTGAAGGACCTCAGGTCGTTCTCCATGGTGGAGGCCGAGACCAGGGTCTTGCCGACGAGGTCGTCGACGACCTGGACGGTGATGTGCTTGGTGGAACGCGTCACGACCAGGCGCGGGCGCTCGGCGGTGCCGGAGATCTTCTTGCGACCCCGGACCTGTCGACGCAGGCGCGACTTGAGGCGCGCGGACGCGTGCTTGTGCTGCTTGAGCGACACAGCCATGGTTACTTACCAGCCTTTCCGACCTTGCGGCGGACCTGCTCGCCGGAGTAACGAACACCCTTGCCCTTGTACGGCTCGGGCTTGCGCAGCTTGCGGATGTTGGCCGCAACCTCGCCGACCAACTGCTTGTCGATCCCGACGACGCCGAGCTTGGTGGGGCTCTCGACCGCGAAGGTGATGCCTTCGGGGGCGTCGAAGATGATGACGTGGGAGTACCCGAGCTGGAACTCCAGCTGGGTCGGTCCCTTGGACAGGACGCGGTAACCCACGCCCACGATCTCGAGCTTCTTCTCGTAGCCCTCGGTCACGCCCACCACCATGTTGTTGACCAGGGTGCGGGTGAGGCCGTGGAGCGACTTGCTGATGCGCTCGTCGTCAGGACGCTTGACGTCCAGGACGCCTTCGTTCTTCTCGACCACGATCGGTGCGGCGACGGTGTGGCTCAGGGTGCCCTTGGGCCCCTTGACGGTCACGAGCGGACCCTCGATCGCCACGTCGACACCGGACGGGACCGCGACGGGGAGCTTGCCAATGCGCGACATGCTGTAGTTCTCCTATCTCGGTCTCGGGTTACCAGACGTAGGCGAGGACTTCTCCGCCCACGCCCTTCTGGTTCGCCTGGCGGTCGGTGAGCAGGCCCTGGCTCGTCGAGATGATCGCGACGCCGAGTCCACCGAGCACCTTGGGCAGGCCGGTGTGCTTCGCGTAAACGCGGAGACCGGGCTTGCTGATGCGGCGGACGCCGGCGAGCGAGCGCTCGCGGTTGCGGCCGTACTTGAGGGTGATGGTGAGGGTCTGGCCCACACCTTCGTTGTCAGTCACGTCGAAGGAGGCGATGTAGCCCTCCTGCTTGAGGATCTCCGCCACGCCCTGCTTGAGCTTGCTGTAGGGCATGGCGACCTCGTCGTGGTACGCCTGGTTGGCGTTGCGCAGACGCGTCAGCATGTCTGCGATCGGGTCAGTCATCGTCATTGCTGGGTGATCTCTCTCTTCTGTGGTTTCCGCCGGCTATGCCGCACGGACCTTCAGCGGTTGTTGAATCGGTGGTTGAGGTGCGAGCTTGCGAGCCTCGAAACCCTCACCAGGAGGACTTGGTCACGCCGGGAAGCTCACCGCGGTGAGCCATCTCGCGCAGGCAGATCCGGCACAGGCCGAACTTCCGGTACACAGCCTTCGGGCGACCGCAGCGCTGGCAGCGCGTGTAGCCACGGACTGCGAACTTGGGCTTGCGGGCCGCCTTGACTCGCAGGGAGGTCTTCGCCATGTCAGTTCGTCTCCTTGAACGGGAAGCCGAGCTGCTTGAGCAGCGCGCGACCCTGGTCGTCGTTGGTCGCGGTGGTGACGATGGTGATGTCCATGCCCCGCGCGCGGTCGACCTTGTCCTGGTCGATCTCGTGGAACATGACCTGCTCGGTCAAGCCGAAGGTGTAGTTGCCGTTGCCGTCGAACTGACCCGGGTTGAGTCCGCGGAAGTCACGGATACGGGGCAGCGCGATCGACAGCAGGCGGTCGAGGAACTCCCACATGCGGTCACCGCGCAGGGTGGTGTGGCAGCCGATCGGCATGCCCTCGCGCAGCTTGAACTGAGCGATGGACTTGCGAGCCTTGGTCACCGAAGGCTTCTGGCCGGTGATCGCAGTGAGGTCGCGGACCGCGCCCTCGATCAGCTTGGAGTCGCGAGCAGCCTCGCCGACACCCATGTTGACCACGATCTTGGTCAGGCCGGGAATCAGCATCACGTTCGCCAATTCGAACTCGGTCTGCAGGGCGGGCGCGATCTCCTCGCGGTACCGCGTCTTGAGGCGCGGGGTGACTCGCTCCTGAGGCTCAGCCACAGTCGTCTCAGTCATCAGATCTCCTTGCCGGTCTTGCGCGAGACCCGAACGGAGCGGGTCGCGGAGTAGGTCGAGCCGTCGGGGCGACGCTTGGTGACCTCGTCACGGCGGAAGCCGATCCGGGTCACGCCGTCACCCTCGACGAGCATGACGTTGGAGGCGTGGATGGGCGCCTCGACGGTGATGATGCCGCCGGTGTTGCCGGCGCGACCGCCCTGGTTGACGACCTTGGTGTGCCGCTTGACGCGGTTGACACCCTCGACGATCACCCGGTTGTCCTCACGGAGCACCTTGATGATCTTGCCTTCGGCGCCCTTGTCCTTGCCAGCGATCACCTTGACGGTGTCGCCCTTCTT
>JBAUWM010000111.1:0-1696 GCA_049583775.1 Nocardioides sp. | reverse complement strand
GTCGACCTCGCCGGGAATCGACGCGCTCGCAGCAAGCGCCAAGCCGGCCTCCTCGGCGGCACGACCGACCAGGCGTCGTTGGGTGACCAGCTGGGACGCGAGGTCATCGAGCGACGTCACTGGCGCGGTCTGCACCTCCACCTGGTGGCGGAACAGCTCGGGCTCGACGCTGGTTGGCTCGTCCTCGTCCTCGTCCCCGTCCCCGTCCCTGTCCTCGTCCCCGTCCCGGCCTCCGTTGGCCTCGCGGAGCACGGCCGGCGCGCGCGCCACGACCACTCGCGAGTCGGGATCCACGACGAGCAGCTCTTCCTCCACCCCGATGGTCCGCACCGTCCCTGCCTATCGCTTCGGAGCTGCGGCGGCTCCACCCCCACGGGCCAGACGTGCGACCGGGCAGGGCTTGGGCGGCGTGCATCAGCGAGCCGAACCCGGGTACTGGCCGGGAATGACGACCACACCTGAGGAACCGCTGGAAGATCCTGAGCTCACGCCGAGCGGAGATCCCGATCCGTCGCCCGGCCCGGCGACGCCCGAGCCGTCGCGACCGGGGCCTGACCCCACCCCCACGTTGCCCGAGGAGCTGGAGGTGACCCAGCCCGAGGTCCAGCCCCTCTGATGACACTGTCTGGGTCGGAGGGGCGAGACGCGTTGGTGATGATCGACCTGCAGCGCGACTTCTTCGTCAACGACGAGCTCGAACGTCGCCGGGACGACCTCGCCGAGCGAGCCACGCGCTTGGCCTCCTGTGCCCGGGCCAACGACGTCCCGGTGGTCGAGGTGCACACCGTGCACGATCCACGAGGGTCGACCTGGACACGTTCGATGAAGGCCGACGAGCAAGGCATGGCTTTGGCGGGAAGCCCCGGGGTCGAACGGCTCGCGGGCATCGTGCCCGGCGACGTCGTGATCACCAAGACCCGCGACAGCGCCTTCTTCGGCACCGACCTGCTAGCCGTGCTGCGGCGCTGGGGGGTGGATCGTCTCGTGCTCGTCGGCGTCTCGACGGAGTCGTGCATCGCGGCCACGGCAACCGAGGCATTCGCGCACGACCTGGACGTCGTCGTGGTGAGCGACGCGACGGCCTCGGTGCGTGCGGCCTGGCACGACCAGGCCCTCGACCTGCTGGAGCGGCTCTACCGACAGCGCGCTGTGAGCACCGCGGACGTCGAGCACATGTGGACGACGGCCTGACCGTCTGCTCGCTCAGGGGGTGGCATCGACCACGTGCGTGGCTGCGGGCAGCGTCTGCTCGAGGCCGACGGTCGGCGAGCTCACCGGCGGCTCCACCCCTGCGGGGCTACAACGACGTCACGGACGGGTGCATGGTCGAGGTAGACCGAGCAGGATCATGCGAGGAGGGACCGTGCCGGACGTGGAGCGCACCGTGACCGTCGACCAGCCTGTGTCGAAGGTCTGGGAGTTCATCAAGGACTTCCGCACCACCCAGCAGTGGGATCCGCCTACCGTCCGCACCGACCGCACCTCGGGTGAAGGCGGCGTGGGCACGACCTACCTGAACGTGTCGAGCTTTCTCGGTAACGAGACCGAGGTCAGCTACGTGGTTACCGACTGCGTCGAGGAGAAGCGTCTGCAGCTCAAGGGTGATGCCGGTGACTCGCTGACCCTGCTCGACACGATCACCCTTGAACCCACGCTCGAGGGCGGCACGTCACTGACCTACCACGCGGAGTTCACG
>JBAUWM010000110.1:0-6648 GCA_049583775.1 Nocardioides sp. | reverse complement strand
GACTACGGCCCCTACGGCCAGGCGCGCGATGCACGCGTCGAACAGGCGCTCGCTGACGCTGGCATCGAACTGGTGCGGACTGGCTCCCCCTACGCCGTTGCGCCCGGGCGCGTCACCAAGGGCGATGGCAGCCGCTACCAGGTGTTCACGCCGTTCTCGAAAGCGTGGGCCGACCACGGCTGGCGCGGTCCGGTCGACGCCCCACTCGACCCGTCGTGGCGTCACCTCAAGCACGCGGTCGAGCTGCCCGACGTCGATGTGCCTGACGGTCTCGAGCTTCCAGAAGCGGGCGAGGTAGCCGCCCGCCGCCGCTGGACCGAATTCCTCGACCGGGTCGACGACTACGACGACGATCGTGATCGGCCCGGCGTCCGCGGCACTTCGCAGATGTCGCCGCACCTCAAGTGGGGCGAGGTGCACCCCCGCACGTTGCTCGCCGAGTTGGCGCCCCTGCGCAGCACCGGAGCAGCCACCTACCGCAAGGAGTTGGCCTGGCGGGAGTTCTACGCCGACGTGCTCTACGGGCGACCCGAGACGGCGCGCGAGTACCTGCGGCCCGACTTCGCGGCGATGGAGTACGACGATCCGGGCACACGCTTCGAGGCCTGGCAGCAGGGTCGCACCGGCTACCCGATCGTGGACGCCGGCATGCGGCAGTTGCGCGCGACGGGCTGGATGCACAACCGGGTGCGGATGATCGTGGCCAGCTTCCTGGTCAAGGACCTCCACGTTGAGTGGCAGCACGGCGCCCGGCACTTCATGCACTGGCTCGTTGACGGCGACCTCGCTTCCAACCAGCACGGTTGGCAGTGGACGGCCGGGTCCGGCACCGACGCCTCGCCGTTCTTCCGGGTGTTCAACCCGACCTCGCAGAGCAGGAAGTTCGACCCCGCGGGAGACTACGTGCGCCGATGGGTGCCGGAGTTGTCCGACGCCGACATCGTCACCGACCCGCACGAGCCCGACGCCGACGTCCGCGACCTGGTGGGCTACCCGCCCCCCATCGTCGACCACGCGCACGAACGACAGGTCGCCCTCGACCGCTGGGAGCAGATCCGATGACCACTCCGCAGACGCTCATGGTGCCGCGGCGCTTCAACGGGCCCACCTCCTCGGGCAACGGGGGATACAGCGCAGGCGTACTCGCCGAGCACCTGGCCCGACCCAGCGATGACGGCTGGCCCGTCACGACGATTCAGCTCAGGCAGCCACCGCCGCTCGACAGCCACCTCCAGGTCGTCGAGGGCGACGCTTGGACCGAGGCGGCGTACGGCGAACGCGTCGTGCTGCGCGGTCGGCTCGGCGACGCCGAGCCCGAGCCAGTGCCTGCCGTCGATCTCGCCGTCGCTCGTGCCGCCGAGGAGAGCTTCCCGGGTCTCACGCAGCACCCGTTTCCGGACTGCTTCGTGTGCGGCCCCGCGCGGGAGCCGGGCGACGGTCTCCGCCTCTTTGCCGGCGAGGTCGAGCCACTCGGGGACGCCGTGCGCGTGGCGACCACCTGGACCCCGACCGAGGCGTCGCTGCCGTTTGTATGGGCGGCCCTCGACTGCCCCGGGGCGTGGTCGCTCGACTTCTCAGAGCGGCGGATCGTGCTCGGGCAGATGTCTGCCCGCGTGCACCGGTTGCCCGAGGTCGGGCACCCACACGTCGTGATGGGTCTCGCCGGCGCCCATGAGGGACGCAAGCACTTCTCCCGCACCAGCCTCTACGACGAGCACGGCGCTGTGCTCGCCACCACCGAGCAGGTCTGGATCGCCATCGACCCTCAGGACTTTCAATGAGCACCCCACGCCTCTGGTGGACCGACGCGGTCGTCTATCAGGTCTACGTACGCAGCTTCGCCGACAGCGACGGTGACGGCGTCGGCGATCTACCGGGCATCACGTCGCGACTCCCCTACCTGCGCGAGTTGGGGGTCGACGCGCTTTGGATCACGCCGTTCTACACCTCGCCGCAGCACGACCACGGCTACGACGTGGCCGACTACCGCGACGTCGATCCGCTGTTCGGCTCGCTGGCGGACGCCGACACCCTGCTGGCCACAGCGCACGACCTCGGCTTGCGCGTCATCGTCGATCTCGTGCCGAACCACACGTCGTCGGCACACGTGTGGTTCCAAGCCGCGCTCGCCGCCGCACCCGGGAGCCCCGAGCGAGCGCGCTACCTGTTCCGCGACGGCCGAGGTGCCGACGGAAGCAAGCCGCCGAACAACTGGAGCTCGGTGTTCGGCGGACCCGCCTGGACCCGCGTCGACGACGACGGCGCGCCAGGTCAGTGGTACCTCCACCTTTTCGACAGCACGCAGCCCGACCTCGACTGGCGCAACCCCGAGATCGGCGAGATGTTCCTTGACGTCCTGCGCTTCTGGCTCGATCGAGGCGTCGATGGCTTTCGGGTCGACGTCGCGCACGGCCTCTACAAGGAAGCGTCGCTCCGCGACCAGGTGTTGCCCAAGAGGAATCCCGCAGCCGTCGAGGCCAAGCGCGAAGAATCGATGGTCGAGCGCACGCTGAGCGACGAGCCCATGTGGGACCAGCCCGAGGTCCATGACGTCTACCGACGCTGGCACGACGTGCTTGCCGAGTACCCCGGCGACCGGATGAGCGTGGCCGAGGCCTGGACCCAGACCCCGGAGTCGATGGCGAAGTTCGTCCGCCCCGACGAGTTGAGCCAGGCCTTCAACTTCTCGTGGCTGCTTGCCGCTTGGTCAGCCCAGGCGTTCGCTGAGGTTGTCACCGGCACCTTCACCGCACTTGCCGATGTCGGTGCCAGCCCAACCTGGGTGCTGAGCAACCACGACGTCATCCGGCACGTCACGCGGTACGGCGGTGGCCCAGTCGGCCTCGCTCGGGGACGAGCCGCCACACTCACAATGCTGGCGCTGCCCGGAT
Source organism: Nocardioides sp. (assembly GCA_049583775.1). Classification (GTDB taxonomy): domain Bacteria; phylum Actinomycetota; class Actinomycetes; order Propionibacteriales; family Nocardioidaceae; genus Nocardioides. Next base: position 3,757 of record JBAUWM010000110.1, on the reverse strand, counting down.
CGTCCTACCTCTACCAAGGCGAAGAGCTCGGGCTCGAGCAGGTGGACGTCGCCCCGGCCGATCGTCAGGATCCCTCCTGGTTTCGGACAGGCGAGGCCGGCCGCGACGGGTGCCGCGTGCCGATCCCGTGGTCGGGCAGCACCGCGCCCTACGGCTTCGGACCAGGCTCCGACCAGCCGTGGATCCCGCAACCCGCCGACTGGGCGGACCACACGGTGGCGGCGCAAACCGGAGTCGAGGGCTCGACCTTGGAGTTCTACCGAGCCGCACTGCGAGCGCGCCGCGCACTCCCGCACGCCACCGAGGTGGAGGTGTCGGTCGCCGGCGATCTGCTGACGATCGAGCGAGGCGACCTGACCGTGGTGCTCAACTGCGGCTCCGAGCCGACCCTCATGCCCGCAGGCGAGGTGCTGATCGCCAGCGGCCCCGTCGATGACGAACTGCCGCCCGACACCGCGGCCTGGATCAGCTCGGCACGGTGATCTGGTTGAGAGCCGCGTTGTAGCGAGCCAGGTCACCGACGAACGAGTCGAGCTCGTCGAGCGTCCAGCCCGATAGCTGCTCGTCCACCCATCGGTGTCGCTGCTCCACGACCTGCTCGAGACGGTCCAGCGCCGTGACGGTTGCGGTTAACCGTTGGGCGCGACCGTCGGCCGGGTCACGGGTGTGCGCGAGGAGCCCCAGACCGACCAACTGCTTGACCTGGCGGCTGATCGCCCCCTTGTCCATGTCGAACTGCTCCGCGAGCTCGGAGGCCCGCATCGAACCGTTCTGCGCCACCGTGCTGAGGATGAGGTACGAGCCAGCCTGGAGGTCAGGGTGCACGGCCCGGGCGCGCTCGCCGATCACCCGGCGAACCCGGCGGATCAGGACACCGACCTCCGACTCGAGCATCCGCAGCGACTCGGCCCGGGTCATCGCGGTGCCTGGTCGGCCGGTGCAAGCACCGTGGCGCCGGAATCCCCGCTCGGCTCCTCGGCCACCTGCTCGAGGGTCGTGCGCAACGGGACCTCACGGATGAAGAGCACACACACGAGAGCAAGGATCGCAAAGGGAACGGCCACCAGGAAGATGTGTCCGACTGCGGTGCCGAACGCGTGCTCATAAAGGTCGCGGATCGGCCCCGGCAAGGCCGAGAGGTCGGGGATCGAGTGGCTTTCGTGGCTGGTCTCGGGCACGCCCTGGGCGGCGAGGCCGTCGCGCACCGTGCTGGCCACCTGGGTCGAAAGGATCGCGCCCAGGGCCGAGACCCCGATCGATCCACCCAGGGAGCGGAAGAAGGCGACTACCGAGCTGGCGGCGCCCATGTCCTCGAGGCTGGTGTTGTTCTGCACCGCGAGCACCAGGTTCTGCATCGTCGCTCCAAGACCCACTCCAACCAGCGCCATGAAGAGTCCGACGCGTACGAGGGGCGTCTCGGCGTCGATGGTGGCGAGCAGTGAGAACCCGACGACCACCAGCACGAGCCCGCCGACCAACCAGCGCTTCCAGATGCCGGTGGCGCTGATGGCGCGACCCGACACGATGCTGGAGACCAGCAGCCCGCCGACCAGGGCCACCGACATCAGTCCGGCTTCGGTCGGGCTCATGCCGCGGGAGAGCTGAAAGTACTGGCTCAGGTAGACGGTGGCGCCGAACATCGCGATGCCGACCATCACTGATGCGATAGTGGCCAGCGCGGTAGTGCGGTCACGGAACAGGCGCAGCGGGATCACTGGGTCGGCTGCCACCTTGGCCTCGACGTACAACGCGGCGGCGATGATCAGCACGCCCGATCCGACGAGCAGGGCGGTGGTGGCGGAGGCCCAGTCGAACTGGGCACCGGCGAGCGAGATCCAGATCAGCAGGATGCTGACGCCACCCACGATCAAGGTGGCTCCGAGGTAGTCGATCGTGACGTCGCGGCGCACCACGGGCAGGTGCAGCCGGCGTTGGAGCACGACGAAGGCCGCGGCAGCGAATGGCAGACCAACGAAGAAGCAGCCACGCCAGCCGAACGGGCTGTCGACCACGAGACCACCGATCAAAGGGCCGCTCACGGTCGCGGTGGCGAACGTCGCTCCGATGTAGCCGGAGTACCGACCACGCTCCCGCGGCGAGACCATCGAGGCGATCACGACCTGCACCAGGGCGGTGAGCCCGCCGACGCCGAGGCCCTGGATGACTCGGCCACCGATCAGCACACCCATGCTCGGCGCGAACGCCGAGACCAACGAACCGACCGTGTAGATCACCAGCGCCGACTGCACGAGCAGCTTCTTGTCGAACAGGTCGGCGAGCTTGCCCCAGATGGGCGTCGTCGCGGTCATCGCGAGGAGCGTCGACACCACGACCCAGGTGTAGCCGGACTGCGACCCCTCGAGGTCGGTGACGATTCGCGGCAGCGCGTTGGTGACGACGGTGCTGGAGAGCATCGCCACGAACATCGCCAGCAGAAGGCCACTCAGCGCCTCGAGCACCTCGCGGTGCGTCATCTGGCCGGCCTGCTCGGCGCTGGCCGAAGATGGTGCCTGAGTCACGAACGTCTCACTTCACGTCATGGAATTGGTTGCTGTTGTCAACCGTAAGGGAGGTCGTTGACTGCTGCAACTAATGTGATCCACGAAGCACGGCCGAAAAAGAGAACGACCCGCAGGCACTGGCCTGATCGTGAGATCAGGCCGCTCCCGGGGACGTGATCCGGGATCGCCTGCGGGTCGGGTCGCTGCTTGGAATTCACCAGCAGCCGCCGGGCGCAACGATGTCGTCTGGCCCGGTGATGCTGGGCTGCTAGCGGGCAGCCACCTCACGCGTCCTCAAAGAACTCATTCTCTGGACCACCTCCTTTCCCGTGTTCGACAACGGTAAGTCGCGGTTCGCCCGTCGACAAGGGGTTTACGGTCAGGCCCATGAGCGACGCTGCGACCAACACCGTTCAGGTCACCCACGACGGCGCGGTAGCCGTGGTCACGATCAACCGACCTGACCGCCGCAACGCCGTCGACAGCAGCACCGCCACGGCGCTCGCCGACGCCATCGAGGCTGCGGATGCCGACCCCCAGGTCTCGGCGATCGTGCTCACCGGAGCAGGGGGCACGTTCTGCGCCGGAGCAGATCTGAAGGCACTGAGCGAGGGCGACAGCAACCGCCTCGAGATCACCGGACGCGCCCCGATGGGGCCAACCCGGATGCGCACCAGCAAGCCCGTGATCGCCGCTGTCGAAGGTCACGCCGTCGCCGGAGGGCTCGAGTTGGCGCTGTGGGCCGACCTCCGGGTGGCAGCAAGCGACGCGACTTTCGGCGTCTACTGCCGGCGGTTCGGCGTGCCGCTCATCGACCTCGGGACGGTTCGTCTGCCGCGGCTGATCGGACACAGCCGAGCCATGGACTTGATCCTGACCGGCCGCGGCATCGACGGCGTCGAGGCCGAACGGATCGGGCTGGTGAACCGCGTGACCGAGCCCGGTGCGGCGCTCGTCACCGCCGTCGCCCTAGGTCACGAGCTCGCGGCCCTGCCACAGACGTGTCTGCGTCACGACCGCGCGTCGGCGCTCGAGCAGTGGGGACTGTCGGAGGACGACGCCTGGCGCAACGAGTTCACTCACGGACTGGAGACGATCGGGTCGGGCGAGACACTTTCGGGCGCCGGGCGATTCGCTGGCGGCGCCGGCCGGCATGGTGTGACCCTCGGCGAGGGTTGAGCTGCGCGGGGTTTCGAGGCTCGGCGCCAACGCGCCTCGCACCTCAACCAACCGATGGTTGAGGAGCGAAGGCCACC
>JBAUWM010000109.1:0-11874 GCA_049583775.1 Nocardioides sp. | reverse complement strand
GGCGCGGCGCCGAGCAGGGGCAGGGTTGCCGTGGCGCACGGCTCGGCCACCAGGTCGGCGCCGGCTACTACCGCGTCGACGGCGTCCTGGGCCATCTGCCGGTAGGTGGTGAGCTTGCCGCCCACGATGGTGACCACGCCTGAGCGACTGGTGAGCACGGCGTGCTTGCGCGACAGGTCGGCGGTGGAGCCGCCGGCACCCTGGGTGCCCTCGGAGGAGGTGTCGAGCAGCGGGCGCAGCCCGGCGTAGGCGCCGATCACGTCACCGCGGTGCAGCGGACGCTCGAAAGCGGCCGACACGACGTCGAGGAGGAACCCGATCTCGGTGTCAGACGGCGTGGGCACGTCGGGGATGTCGCCCTCGATCGGCTCGTCGGTGAGCCCGACGTAGAGGGTGCCGTCGGGCTGGGGGAGCACCATCACGAAGCGGTTGGTCTCACCTGGCACGGGCGCGAAGACTGCCGCGGTGAGACCTGGCAGCGTGTCGGCCCGCAGCACCAGGTGGGTGCCGCGGCTCGGCCGCAGCGTGACTTCCTCGACGAGGTCGCCGGCCCACACCCCGGTGGCGTTGACCACGGCGCGGGCGGTGACCACAGACGTCGTGCCGGTCAGCTCATCGCGCAGCTCGACGCGAGTGCCGGTGGCGCTCAGCACCCGGGCGTGAGTGCGCACGTGAGCGCCGAAACCGGCGGCAGTCCGCGCGATCGTGGTGACCAGGCGGGCGTCGTCCTCGAGCTGGCCGTCCCACGAGAGCAGGCCGCCGGCGAGGCCAGCGGAACGGAGGCAGGGGGCCATCTGCAGCAGCTCGGTGCGCGACAGCGTGCGGGGCGGGGGCAGGGTGTCGGCAGAGGTCTGGGCACCGCGGCGCAGGAGGTCGCCGGCGCGGAGGCCCGCCCGCGTCATGGCGCGTTGGGTGCGCGTCATCGACGACGTGAACGGCACGACGTACGGCATGGCGCGAGTCAGGTGCGGGGCAGTGACCTCCATCAGGATGCCGCGCTCGGTGGCGCTCTCCATCGCGACGCCGACCTGTCCGTTGGCGAGGTAGCGCAGACCGCCGTGCACGAGCTTCGACGACCAGCGCGACGTGCCGAAGGCGAGGTCGTGCGCATCGACCGCGAGCACGGTCAGGCCGCGGGTGACCGCGTCGAGCGCGACGCCGCAGCCAGTGACGCCGAGCCCGATCACGACGACGTCGACCTCAGCGGGAGCGCCGGCGAGGCCGGGGGTGATCCTGGGGCCGGTGAGGGGGCCGGTGATGGGGCTGGTCATGGAGCCAGGGTCCGTTCGAGCAGCGTGGCGAACTCGGCGTCGATGTCGCCCTCGCTCGCGGCTTCGTCGACCATCGTGTGGGCCGAGAGCACGAAACCGTGCGCGGCCAGCACCAGACCGCGGGCGATCGCGGTCGGGTTGCCCGACCTGATCTCGCCGCGGGCTTGGCCGTGGCTGATGGTCTGCTCGGTGAGGCCAAGGATGAGGTCTTGCGAGCGACCTCGCCGGGCCAGCAGGTAGGGAAGGATGAGCTCCGGGTCGAGCTCGACGATGCGCACGAAGAGCTCGTTGGCGCGCAGGGCGCGCACGGTGGCGACGATGGTCTCGATGAGCGGGCGACCGTCGACGTGCTCGGCCACGATCGTCGACCACTCGCGCGTCATCAGGTCGCCGAGCAGCTGCGGCATGTCTGACCACGACCGGTAGATCGTCATCCGGGAGACGCCGGCTCGCCGAGCGACCTCGGTGAGGGTCGTGCGACGCCAGCCGACGTCGAGGATGCAGGCGCGCGCGGCGTCGAGATAGGCGTCGCGAGGGTCGCCGGAAAACTCGGGGGTGTGACGAAGTGACGTCATGTGTAACAATGTAACACATGGCCCCTACGACATTGCCGTTCACCCAGTCCGAGATGCACCCCCAGCGGTGGGGCGCACCCGAGCGAGCCGCCGCCCTGCCCGACGCCGCCCGCGGACTCGTCGAGCTGGCTTTCGGACTCGAAGACCGGCCCGCGCTCACCGACCAGGCGCTGCCCGAGCCCGACATGGGAGGTGCGTTGCTGGAGGGACTGCGGGCGCTTCTCGGGGCCGAGAACGTGCTGACCGACGACACCACTCGGCGGCTGCGCACCCGCGGCAAGTCGACGCCCGACCTGTTGCGCGCCCGCATCGGCGACCTGGCCGATGCCCCCGACGTGGTCGTGCGCCCGGCCTCGCATGACGAGGTGGCCGCCGTGCTCGCCTACGCGGTGGAGCACCACGTGGCAGTGGTGCCGTTCGGCGGGGGCACCTCGGTCACCGGCGGGCTGGCGGCGCTGCGCGAAGGCTTCGCCGGCCTGGTCTCGCTCGATCTCGTGCGAATGAAGGGGATGCTCGACGTCGACCACGTGTCGATGACCGCCACCCTCGAGCCCGGCCTGCGCGGACCCGAGGCCGAGGCCCTGTTGGCCGAAGAAGGACTCACGCTGGGGCACTTCCCCCAATCGTTCGAGTACGCCACCATCGGCGGCTTCGCCGCTACGCGCTCCAGCGGGCAGAGCAGTGCCGGCTACGGCCGCTTCGACTCCCTGGTGGTGGGGCTGCGCGTTGCGACGCCGCGCGGCGAGCTGCGGCTCGGGAGCGCGCCGGCCAACGCCGCCGGACCTGACCTGCGCCAGCTCATCTTGGGATCCGAAGGGGCGTTCGGGGTCATCACCGCGGTGACGGTCCGAGTGCGGCCGCTCCCTGCGTTGAAGGTCTATGAGGGTTGGCGCTGGCCCAGCTTCACCGCCGGCGCCGATGCGATGCGCACCTTGGCGCAGAGCGGCCTGCTGCCTACCGTGATCCGGCTCTCTGATGAGTCCGAGACCGCGATCAACTTGGCCAAGCCCGACCAGATCGGCGGAGCCGAGTCGGGCGGCTGCCTGATGATCACCGGCTTCGAGGGCGAGCCCGATGCGGTCGCCGCGAAGCGCTCGGCCGTGACGGCGGTCCTCGAGGGGCTCGGCGGTGTGGCGCTCGGCGAGGAGCCCGGCCGGGCCTGGGCCCACGGACGTTTCGACGCGCCGTACCTGCGTGACTCGATGCTGGATGTCGGGGTGCTCGTCGAGACGATGGAAACCGCGACGTTCTGGAGCAACCGCGACGCGCTCTACACGAGCGTGAAGGAGGCGTTGACCGGCGTGCTCGGCGACGGCGCGATCGTGCTCTGCCACATCTCGCACGTCTACGAGACCGGCTGCTCGCTCTACTTCACGATCGCGACGGCTGCCGGCGAGGAGCCGCTGCCTCGGTGGCTGGCAGCCAAGGCCGCGGCCAGCGACGCGATGATGGCTGCCGGAGCGACGATCACCCACCACCACGCCGTCGGCACCGACCACCGCCCGTGGCTGACCCGCGAGATCGGCGAGCTCGGCGCGTCAGTGCTGCGGGCGGTCAAGGCCGACCTCGACCCCACCGGCATCCTCAACCCTGGTGTGCTGGTGCCGTGATGACTGCCCGTTCGTTCTCGTTCTTGGTCAATCCCGCCTCCGGTGGCGGCGCCGCGCCCGACGCCGTCGTGCCGGTCGCTCGCTTGCTGCGCGAGGCCGGTGCCACGGTCGACGTCACCTACTCACCCGGCCCTAAGGCGATGGCCGGGCTCGTCGCCGACGCGGTCGCGCGCGGTGACGTCGTCGTCTCGGTGGGCGGCGACGGCATGCTTTCGTCATTGGCCGGCGCCGTCTCGTTGGCGGGCGGCACCCTGGCCGTGCTTCCGGCCGGTCGTGGCAACGACTTCGCGCGGATGCTCGGCCTGCCCGAGCAGCCTGCGCAGATCGCCGAGCTGTTCCTCTCCGGTCCGGTCCGCGCCGTCGATCTGATCTCGTGGACCACACCGGGTGCCGAGCCGCGCCGGGTGGCTGGCTCGGTCTACTGCGGAGTCGACGCGCGAGCCGCCGAGCTCGTCGATGGGGCGCACTGGTTGCCGCGCACGTTGCAGTATCCCTACGCCGCCGTGCGAGCCCTGGCCACCTACCGACCCGCGCGCTTCCGCGTCACCATCGACGGAGAGGTGGCCGAGTACGCCGCTGCCAACGTGGTGGTCGCCAACTCGGCCTACTACGGCAAGGGCATGAAGATCGCTCCCGATGCCGTACTCGACGACGGGACGCTTGACGTCGTGGTGATCGAGGCCGCCTCCAAGCTCGAGTTGATGCGCTCGCTGCCCAAGGTCTACGACGGCGGCCACGTGTCGCTGCCCGAGGTGACCGTGCTGCGCGGTCGCCGTATCGAGATCGCCGCGGATGCGCGCACTGCGGTGCCCGTGGGTGGCGACGGTGAGGCGCTCGGCGTCCTGCCGGGTCTGAGCGGCCCACCCGCCGTCGTCGGGGTGCTGCCGGGCGCGCTGTCAGTCATCGCCTGAGGTCGCGATCCCCGGCTCGCCGGTGAACGCTCCGCTTCTCAGCCGAAATTGTGGCCGATAAGCGGAGCGTTCGGCGGGGCAGTGGAATGCGTGGTGCGAACGGCTGCCTCAGTCGAGCGTCCAGATCAGCAGATCGGTGGGGACGCCGGTCGTGACGGCGTGGCCGGGCTCGTCAGTGAACCGATAGGCGTCACCCTCGTGCAGCGGCTCGGCCAGCCCGGCCCGCACCAACGCGCCGCGAGCGACGTAGACGTGCACGAGCGGAGCCGCCGGCAGCGTGAAGGTCTCACCCTCACCCAGCCGGGCGATCGAGAACGTGCCGCCCGGCAGCGTGGTCACGGGGGTCAACTCCCCCTCGACCGGCGTGATCGGCGTGACGGCGTACGACGGTTCGTCAGGTGCGTCGTCGTCGGGAGTGAGCCACACCTGAACGAACCGGGTCTGCGGCGCAGCCGCGAACTCGCTGTGGTCGACGCCGGCGCCGGTGTGCAGCACCGCCACCGAGTCGGCCTCTACCACGTGCTCAGCCCCAGTGGCGTCGGCATGCCGCACCGCGCCGGAGACGACCCAGGTGACGATGTCGAGCCCGGAGTGGTGGTGCGTCTCGAAGCCGTTGCCCTGGCCCAGCAAGTGGTCGTCGTGACACACCATGGCGCCGAAGCGAAGATTCTCGGGGTCGTAGGAAGCGCCGAACGACATCGAGTGCCGCGTCAGCCGTCCGGGCTCACGTTCGACGAAGCGTTCAGAACCCCGGCGGATCTCAGTCGTCACGGGCATCATTGTGCCCGTGCCGCACCCCCACCCCCGCGGGGCCGTCCCCATGCTTCCGCCCGGGTTCGTCCTCGGTACCGCCGCCTCGGCGTTCCAGGTGGAGGGCTCGGCCACGGCCGACGGCAAGGGGCCGAGCATCTGGGACACCTTTGCTGCCCGAGGCCGTCTGTCTGGTGGCGTCACGGGTGATCCTGCGGCTGGCCACTACGAGCGAGTCGACGAGGACGTCGCTCTGCTCCAGCGCCTCGGCGTCGACAGCCACCGCTTCTCGATCGCCTGGACCCGGGTGCAGCCCGACGGTCGCGGCGCGATCAACCCCGCGGGCCTCGACTTCTACGACCGACTCGTCGACCGCCTGCTCGCGGCTGGCATCGAGCCGATGGCCACGCTCTACCACTGGGACCTTCCGCAAGGCCTCGAGGACGACGGAGGCTGGCTCAACCGCGACACGATCGACCGCTTCGCCGAGTACGCCTCGGTGGTCGGCGAGCGGCTGGTCGATCGGGTGGCGCACTGGGTGCCGATCAACTCGCCCAACATTGCCGCGTTGCTCGGGTACATCGCCGGCTTGCACGCGCCGGGTCGCACCCTGAACTTCGACGGTCTGCCCGTGGCGCACCACCTGCTCGTCGCCCACGGCAGAGCCACGGTCGCGCTCCGTGACGCCGGCGCCGCGAGCATCGGCTGCAGCAACCACCACTCGCCCATGTGGCCGGCGAGCGACTCCCCGGCCGACGTGGGGGCCACCAAGCTCTTCGATGCGCTCTTCAACGGCATGTTCCTCGAGCCCATGCTGCTCGGTCGCTACCCCGCCGACCTCGAGCTGTTGCTGGAGGAGGTGATCGAGCCCGGCGACATGGCGGTGATCCGTCAGCCACTCGACTTCTACGGCGTCAGCTACTACCGGCCGATCAAGGTCGCGGCCACGCCCGACGAGGCCGAGATGCCGTTCGAGCTGCTCGAGCCGCTCGGCCACCCGCTCACCGCGGCCGGTTGGGCCGTCGTCCCCGAGGCGTTGCGTGAGCTGCTCATCATGCTCCGCGCCCGGTATCGCGCGGCGCTACCGCCGATCGTCATCACCGAGTGCGGTGCGGCCTACGGCAGTGACGCCGACGGCGACCGCATCGACTACCTCAGCAGCCACCTCGAGGCGGTCTCGGCCGCAGCGCAGCGCGGCGTCGACGTGCGCGGGTTCTTCGTGTGGTCGCTGCTCGACAACCTCGCTTGGACTGACGGCTTCGATCATCGCTACGGCCTGGTCGCGGTCGACCCTCACACCCTCGAGCGCACCCCGCGGCCGTCGTTCGACTGGTTCGCCGACGTGATCGCAAAGCAGCCACGATCCATCGGCTGATTCTTCCTCGCCGAGTCGGCTTCAACTTGCGGCTAGTCGGCGGCTAGTTGGCGGCTAGATGGAGTGCTTGACCTCGAAGGTCGCGCGGACGGCGTCCTCGTCCCAGGCTTCACCGAGCCAGTCGAAGAGGCCGCGCAGCACGGTCGGGTCAGCCACGTAGTCGTCGTAGTGGATTCGGTAGGCCGCCTCGCCCAGGTCGTGGGCGAGCGACAACAGCTGTGCCTCGTTGGCGGCCAGGTGCGAAGCGTTCTGCTCGGCGTCGCCCTCAGCCCACCACGCGCTCTTGAGCACGTCGGCGTGAGCGCGGGTGTTGATGAGGAAGCGGGCGCCGGGAAACACCTCGCGCAGCCAGGAGACATAGTCGACCAGGTCGTCGGCGTACCAGCGGATCTCCTTGAAGCCCACGACCCGGGTGTCGGCCTTGGGGCGCAGCACCGTGTCGAGCACGAGGCGCCGGATGCCGTCGATCGAGCGTTGCTCGGGAAAGTCGCCGGCGCCGTAGAAGGGGTGGGTCTTCTTGCGGAAGTTGCCCTTGGGGCCGCGGGCGTTGAACACCAGCTGCTGGTGGAACTCGTAGAGGTGGCGCAGCGCGTCGCGGTTCTCACCCCGCACGAGGTAGCCGGGGATCGCGTTGAGCAGGCCGCTGACCAGGGTCGAGCCGGAGCGGCCGTAGGTGACGACGAAGAGGTACGCGAGCTCCTGGTCGCCGGCGCGAGCCTTGAGCCGTTGCACCCGCTCCTTGAGCCGCACGTTCTCTTCGCGCAGGTCGTCCAGGTCGCTCACCTACGTGAGTGTAGGGAAGCCACCGCCTCGAGCAGCGTCGCTGCCCGGGCGTCGAAGGAGTGTTCAGCAACCACGTGCTCGGCGAGCGCCCCCCGCGCCGTGGCGTCGGGGAAGGCATCGAACGGCGGCCGAGCGAGGCGCGCCAAGTCGTCGGCGGTGCTCCACGTCGGGAGGTCGAGGCCCACCACCTCCATCAGCCCGGGCACGTCGTCGCTGAGCAGACGCCCGCCCACGGCCAGCACGTCGAACACGCGGTTGCTCACGAATCCGTCGGCGCGCATCGCTGGGTGGTGGTCGTTGAGGACGACGCCCGCCGCGGCGTAGCGCGCGGGCAGGTGCTCGTTGGCGATGCCGGTCGCCTCGATGTGCGCGTGCTCGGTGGGCAACCACTGGTCCCAGCCGAAGCCGATCACCGTGAGGTCGATGCTGGCCTCCAAGGCGGCGGCCACGGCCGGCCGCATGCCGCCGCGGGCGTTGCCGACGAACAGCGCGCCGTCGTCAGCCGGCTCGGCCAGACCAGGATGGAAGCGGGTGGTGTCGGTGCACTGCAGCAGCGGCGTGATGGGCGTGCTCCACTCGGCGGATCGCCGCGCGGCCCAGGTGGTGCCCGCGGCAAACACGGCGTCGTAGCGAGCGCACTCCTCGGCGCTCACCTGGTCGGGGTCGTAGATCACCCACAGCAGGTTCGTCGTGTGTGCGGGCGGATCGACCCGGTGCAGGCCGCGCAGCGTGAGCACCACGTCGTCGAGGTCGCGGCTGGGCCGCTCGCGGGTCTCGGGATGGTCGATCGCCACCCATTGACCGCGCCGCTCGAGCGCGTCGGCGAGCGACCGAGCAAAGTGCCAGTCGCCCCAACGGCGTCCGATCGGCCCGGCGCCGGCCGGAATGTCGATCGACCAGCGCAGGGCGGGCGCACCCTCGCGCACCGTGAACGGACTGCGTGGCGCGCTGAAACCAGCGGCCTCCCACAGGGGCTGCCAGGTCGCGTCGTCGGAGACGTCGTGATCAGGACCCATCAGCCGCGACGTCGGCACCAGCACCGTCGTGCCGGTCGCGCCCACCCTCCGTGCCACCACGCCAGGCACCACGTCGGGCAACGGCAGCTTCGCCATTCGTTCGGCGTCCTGCAACGGGAGCCCCACCAGCACGGGCGACGCCACGGTGAAGTCGTCGCGGAGCAGCACGGGCTGAGCCGCCGCAACGCCCGGCTGCAGGGCGTCGACAAGCGGATCGATCCAACCCCAGCCCGGCGGCCGCAGCCCTGAGTCGATGGTGACGGTGATCGAGGACGACGGCGCGTCGCCCACGATGACCGACGGTTTGGTGGCGGCCACCGAAAGCAGCACCCGGCGTGCCGCGGCATCCGACGGAGTCACCACCGCCGTCAGGTGAGGGGAGTGGTGGTCGAGGTGACGCACCCACCGCACGGCCAGCGCGAGGTCGTCGCCGGGCACGAGCACCGTGACGTCGGTGATCGGAGCGCGAGGCAGTGCTTCGGGCAACAGCTCGGAGGGGTCGTGCTCGGCGAGCCACTGCTCCAACGGACCGAGCTCGCCTTGCGGGTAGCGCGGGTGCGGGCTGCGACCCCAAGCCGAGCGCGACAGGTAGAACGACAGGGGGTCTGGCGCGTCGCGCCGCCACCGTCCGCCCGGGTAGAGCCACGCAGGCTCGAACAACGGGTGCGGTGATGCGTCGTCGGAACGGCGGGTCACCCAGTGTTCGGCAGCCTCTTCGCGGGTGCCGAACTCGGCGCCCACCAGGGCGGCGTACCACTCCACGTCGAGCAACGGGCTGTCGCGCACGAGCGCGACGGCGCTCCCCACGGACAGCATGGGGCCACGGTAGTCATCTAGGGTCGCCGCATGGCCTCCGCCGCTCCTGCGACCAGCGTGGTCGAGCGAGTGTTGCGTGACGTGCGGCTTCCCGCTCTGCTCGTCATCGACGGCGACCCGGGGCCGGTGCCGAGCGACGTGACGGTGATCGGCCTCGCTGATCCGCGTCCCGACGTCCGCGCCCGCACGGTGGTGCTGGTGGTCGGCGACCTCGCCGCGCTGCGCCAGGTGGCCCGCGCGGGACGCCGGCTCGGCGCCGCTCGCCACGTGGTGTGCGTGGTGCGTCAGGCCTCAGCCGCCCTGACGCTGCGCCCGCATGCCAGCTGGCCGGCCGTGGAGTCGATCGAGGCGGTGGTGACAGACGGCGACGCCCTCACCAGCATCGAGTTCGCCGAGCGAGTGCCCGTGCACGAAGTGGTCCGCGCGTTGGCGGATGCCCCTGGGCATGATGGGCTCCGCGTCGCCTGGGATCTCGTCCAGATCGACGACAAGGTGCCAGCCGACGTCATGCTCGCACCGGGGGAGGCGGCCGAGTCGCCGGTGCTCGGCCGAGCCCCCGTGGTCGTGCTCGACGAGACGTGGGAGCCGGTCGACGAGACGGTGATCAACCCGATCGGGTTCGTGCGCGAGGCCTCCGCACCAGTCATCGACGTACCCGCCGACGTGCGACTCGGTCCGGCCCTCGTGGCGGCGCTTCGGCCGCACCTAGGGGTCAGGATCGAGGCTGGCAGCGACGAACGTCTGGTGGCCGGGCTCGCGATGGCCGGCGTGCCGCTCGTGGGTCCGGGTCAGCTCGAGGTTGACCTGACTGACTCGTTGGCTCGTGAGGAGCACTCGGTGCGCTTGCGTCGCGGTGCCCTGGCGCAGCACAGCCTTCACGCGTGGCGGACCCAGTTGGCGAACCGAGCTGGCGTGCGCGCCGCGGCCGACCCGACCGTGAGCCTCCTGCTCGCCACACGTCGACCGGAGCAGCTCGAGTTCGCCTTGGTCCAGGTGGCGCGGCAGCGGGGCGCCGATATGGAGCTGGTGCTCGCTGCCCACGGGTTCACGCCCGACCCCGGCGAGGTGGCGAGCCTTCTCGACGGGTTCCCGCACACGATGGTGACGGTCGAGGCCGAGGCGATTCTCGGCGAGGTGCTGCGGGCAGCGACCGACGCGGCGTCCGGCGATCTGGTGATGAAGGTCGACGACGACGACTGGTACGGCCCCGACGTGGTGGCCGACCTGCTGCTCGCGCGTCGGTACAGCCAGGCCGACCTCGTGGGCATGCCGGCCGAGGTCGTCTACCTCGAGAGCCGCGACGTCACCGTGCGTCGGCGCGGTCCGACCGAGAACTTCGGCCGCTTCGTGGCCGGCGGCACGCTGATGCTCGGACGCACCACGCTGCGCGAGCTCGGCGGGTTCCGGCCGCTGCGCTACAACGAGGACGCCCGCCTGCTCGACTCGCTCGTGCGCGCCGGCGGCTCGATCTACCGCACGCACGGGCTGGGCTACGTGCTTCGACGCCGAGCCACTGGCCACACCTGGAGCCCGGGCGACGACTACTTCCTCCGCCCCGAATCGCTCGCGGCGCAATGGCCGGGCTTCCGCCCCAGCGCCTTGGTGGAGGCGTCATGACCGCCCAGCCTCGAGTGAGACGCAACGAGTGGGGCACGCTGGCCGTACCCGAGCTCGACTCCTGGACGCCGACGCTCGCCGTGTCGGTCGTCATCCCCGCGTGGGACGCCGGGCGGCTGCTGCCATACGTGCTGGCCGGGCTCGCCGCGCAGACCTACCCCGCTCACTTGCTAGAGGTGGTTGTCGCCAACGACGGCCCCGCTCCTCTCGAGCTGCCTGAGGTGCGACCCGAGCGCACCCGCATCGTGGAGGTGACTGAGGGCTGGGGGCGCGCGATGGCGTGCCACACCGGCGCGCTGGCCGCCGAAGGCGACGTGCTGCATTGGCTCGACGCCGACATGCTCGCCGAGCGGCACGAGGTCGAGGCGCAGCTGCGTTGGCACCACGTGCTCGACCACGTGGCGGTGCTGGGCGACAAGTGGTTCGTCGATCCCGCGCCGGTGCTCGCGGTGACGCCGTCGCAGGTGAGCGACGCGGTGGCGGCCGACCAGGTTGCCGACTTCTTCGCCGACCAGGAGAAGGTGCCGCACGCCTGGATCGAGGAGATCTACGCGCGCACCGACGAGCTGCGCCAGGCCGGCTGGTTCGCACTGCGCACCCACGCCGGCGCCACGGCGTCCGTGCGGCGCGACCTCTACCTCGAGGCCGGGGGTATGGACACCGCACTCCGCCTCGGCGAGGACATCTCGCTCGGCGTCCGGCTCGGTGAGGTCGGCGCGATTTTCGTGCCCGAGCGGCGCGCCCTGAGCTGGCACCTCGGTCCTACCCACGTGATGAGCCGCCGCGACAGCGTGAACGCCTACAACGACCCGTTCCACGCCGACGGCTCACCGGTGCTGCGCGCCAAGCGTCGCGCCGGCCGCACGTACTCCGCCCCCTACCTCGACGTCCAGCTCGACGTGCGCAACCAGCCGCACGAGGACGTCGTGGCGTGCGTTGACGCCGTCTTGGCCAGCACGCTGCACGACCTCGTGGTGACCCTGGTGGGTGACTGGTCGCAGCTGAACGACGAGCGTGCCGCGGTGCTCGACGACCCGACCTTGCCGGCCAGGATCGTGCACGCGTCGTTCATCGGCGACCCGCGGGTGCGGTTGGTCGAGGAGCCACCCGCCGGCCGATCCGACGCCGCCTTCCGCCTCATGCTGCCCAG
>JBAUWM010000108.1:0-8871 GCA_049583775.1 Nocardioides sp. | reverse complement strand
ACGGAAGTCGATGATGCGGTAGGCGCGCTTGTGACCGCCGCCCTGGTGCCGGGTGGTGATCCGGCCCTGGTTGTTGCGGCCGCCCTTCTTGGGCAGCGGACGCGTCAGGGACTTCTCGGGCGTGGTGCGGGTGATCTCGACGAAGTCGGCGACCGACGAGCCGCGACGACCCGGGGTGGTCGGCTTGTACTTGCGGATAGCCATCAGGCCTGACCTCCGAAGATGTCGATGCGGTGACCCTCGGCAAGGCTGACGATCGCGCGCTTGGTGTCTTTGCGCTTGCCCTGGCCGGTCTTCGTGCGACGCGTCTTTCCAGGACGGTTCATCGTGTTCACCGAGGTGACGCGCACGTTGAAGATCTTCTCGACCGCGATCTTGATCTCGGTCTTGTTGGCGTCGGGGCGCACCAGGAACGTGTACTTGTTGTTGTCGAGGAGGCCGTAAGACTTCTCCGACACCACGGGCGCGAGCAGGACGTCGCGGTGGTCCTTGTGGAGCGTGCTCATTCGGCAGCCTCCTCAGCAGCGGCGGGCTTGGCGTCCGACGGAGCCTTGGTCGCGAAGGCGACGAAGGCGTCGTAGGAGCCCTGGGTGAAGACGATGTCGTCGGAGGCCAGCACGTCGTAGGTGTTGAGCTGGTCGACAGCAACGATGTGGACCTCGGCCGCGTTGCGCAGCGAGAGCCAGGTGATGGAGTCGTTGCGCTCGAGCACCACGAGGAACTTGGTGCGCGGACCCAGGCCCGACAGGGTCGCGAGAGCGTCCTTGGTCGACGGCTTGTCACCGGAGACGAACGACTCGAGCACGTGGATGCGGCCGTTGCGAGCCCGGTCAGAGAGAGCACCGCGCAGGGCGGCAGCCTTCATCTTCTTGGGGGTGCGCTCGGAGTAGTCACGCGGCTTGGGACCGTGGACGACGCCACCGCCGGCGAACTGCGGCGCGCGGGTCGAGCCCTGGCGGGCGCGGCCGGTGCCCTTCTGCTTGTACGGCTTACGGCCACCGCCGCGGACCTCGCCGCGACGCTTGGTCGAGTGCGTGCCCTGACGGGCGGCAGCCTGCTGAGCAACGACGACCTGGTGGATCAACGGAATGTTGACCGCCACGTCGAAGATCTCGGCCGGGAAGGCGACCTTCTTGGTCTTGGTTGCCATATCGCTCAGGCCTCCTTGCCAGAAGTGAGAGTGTTCTTCGCGGCCGAGCGGAGGATGATCAATCCGCCCTTGGGGCCGGGAACGGCACCCTTGAGCAGGATCAGGCCCTTCTCGACGTCCACGGCGTGCACGGTGATGTTCTGGGTGGTGACGGTGTCACTACCCATCCGACCAGCCATGCGGGTGCCCTGGAAGACGCGACCGGGCGTGGCGCAGGCGCCGATCGACCCAGGCTTGCGGTGGTTGCGGTGCGCACCGTGCGAGGCGCCGACACCGTGGAAGCCGTGACGCTTCATCACACCGGCGAAACCCTTGCCCTTGCTGGTGCCGGTCACGTCGATCTCCTCGCCTGCGGCGAAGGTGTCGACGGGCAGCTCCTGACCCACGGTGTAGATCGAGGCGTCAGCGGTGCGGATCTCAACCAGGTGACGGCGCGGCGTGGTGCCGGCCTTCGTGAAGTGTCCGGCCTCGGGCTTGTTGACCTTGCGGCCCTCGATCTCGCCGTAGCCGACCTGGATGGCGTTGTAGCCATCGGTCTCGGGCTGACGCACCTGGGTGATGACGTTGGTGCTGGCGGCGATCACGGTCACGGGGACGACGAGGTTGTTCTCGTCCCACAGCTGGGTCATGCCGAGCTTGGTGCCCAGCAGCCCCTTCACATTGCGTTCGAAAGTCATGATGCGGACCTCAGAGCTTGATCTCGATGTCGACACCAGCCGGCAGGTCGAGACGCATGAGCGAGTCGACGGTCTTCGGCGTGGGGTCGATGATGTCAATAAGGCGCTTGTGCGTGCGCATCTCGAAGTGCTCGCGCGAATCCTTGTACTTGTGCGGCGAGCGGATGACGCAGTACACGTTCTTCTCGGTGGGCAACGGCACCGGGCCAGCGACCTTCGCGCCCGTACGGGTGACCGTGTCAACGATCTTGCGCGCCGAGGTGTCGATCACCTCGTGGTCATAGGCCTTGAGCCTGATGCGGATCTTCTGTCCCGCCATAGGTCTCTCTCGTCCTTACTCGGTCTGTTCGTGTCTGCTCGCGTACCGCGTGCGTTCCTGGAACGTCCTCGGGCTTGAGTCGGTTCCCCCTTTGCTCCGCCACCCCACCTCGCCCACCCCCGCGGTCGGGCGTGTCGCGTGGTGTTCGCGGCACTGTGCGGGGATCTTGCGTGGTGTTACCGGGCGGCACCCGACGGTTCGTCAGGCTGATCGGGTCTCCAGGTGCGGTGCTGCACACACAGCACTGAACTCATCTCGCCCGCGGGTATGAGCCACGAGCTGGGAGACGCGATTCAGAAGTCAAGGTGTGCCGCACCCCGGCAACCCGCCGGAGCAACCTGGATATCTTGGCAGACTTGGCGGAGCGGGCCAAATCGGAATGAGTACTCGTGCTCTCGGCAACCGGTGGCCCCAGCATCTACCGCTCGGCTGCGTCTGGACCTAGGGTCCAGCCCATGCCCAACGAGAACGCGTTCTACCCGCCGATCCCCGTGGTCGTCTGGGGCACCGGGAACATGGGTCGGGCAGCTATCCGCGCGGTAGCAGCCAACCCGCGCCTCGAGCTGGCCGGGGTGATCGTGAGCAACCCCGCCAAGGTTGGCGTCGACGCGGGAGAACTCGCCGACCTAGGGCGCAGCACCGGCATCGTGGCCTCCGACGACGTCGAGCTCACCCTGAAGGGCCTCGACGGTGTCGGGGCGGTCGCCTACATGGGGTCGGGCGACATTCGCCCCGATGAAGCCGCCGCCGACGTCAGGCGGGCGCTCGCGGCGGGCGCGGTCGTGGTGACCCCGGCGCTGTACGCCCTCTACGACCCCCTCAGCGCGCCCGCCGAGCTGCGTGAGCCGCTGGAGGAGGCCTGTCGCACCGGCGGCGGATCACTTTTCGTCAGCGGCATCGACCCCGGGTGGGGCAACGACCTGCTGCCCATCTTGGTCAGCGGCTTGGCCGGCACCGTCGACGAAGTGCGCTGCCAGGAGATCTTCGACTACGCCACCTACGACCAACCCGACTCCGTGCGGTTCCTGGTCGGCATGGGCCAGCCGATGGACTACGAGCCACCCATGGTCGCGCCTGGGGTACCCACGATGGTGTGGGGCGGTCAGGTGCGACTGATCGCCCGTGCGCTCGGCATCGAGCTCGACGACATCCGCGAGACGCTCGAACGTCGCCCGCTCGACTCCGACGTGACCAACCAGATGGGACTGTTCGAGCGGGGCACCCAAGGGGCGCTGCGTTTCGAGGTGCAGGGCATGGTCGACGGGGTCGCACGCATCGTGGTGGAGCACGTCACCCGGATCACCGCGTGCTGCGCGCTCGACTGGCCGCTGCCCGCCGATGGCGGTGATGGGGCCCACCGCGTCGTGATCGAGGGTCGCCCTCGCATCGAGGTGAGCGTCGAGGCCACCGACGAGGGCGACAACCGCGCGGCCGGGGGCAACGCCACCGCCGCCAACCGTCTGGTCAACGCCATCCCGTGGCTGCGCGCCGCCGACCCCGGCATCTACGACGCGCTCGACGTCCCTCTCTCCCCCGCTGTCGGCCGAATCGGAAGGAACTGAAATGCAGATCGACGTGCCCGAGGGCAAGGACCCGATCATGTACGTGTGGGGCGAGATGGTGCCCGGCATCGGACCGGCCGCGGCTGCCTTCGCCCAAAGCGTCTACGAGCACGGCACCTTGGCCTTGCGCGAGTTCGAGGCGGCTCGCTTGCGGATCGCGCAGATCAACGGCTGCGTGTTCTGCCAGGACTGGCGCACCGAGCGCGACGGGGTCACCGTCGAGGACGAGTTCCCCGAAGCCGTGATCGAGTGGCGACTCACGCCGGCCTTTGACGAGCGCACCCGACTGGCTGCGGAGTACGCCGAACGATTTGCGATCGATCATCACGGGCTCGACGACTCGTTCTGGGTCCGCATGAAGTCCGCCTACAGCGACCGCGAGATCGTCGAGCTGTCGATGTGCCTGGGATCGTGGATCTCGTTCGGGAGGCTCAACCGAGTGCTGGGACTGGACGTCGCGTGCGTGCTCCCGAGTCACCCGGCCGCGAAGGACCTCACATCGAGTCGGTGATCGGCTCACCGATCTCGTGGCTGCCGTCGTCGGTCTTGGTTGGCGGGATCAGCAGCACCGCCGCCGCGGCAGCCACGCAGAGCGCTCCTGCTGTCATCCAGGCCCCGAAGTAGTCACCACTGGTCTGACGGACGAGTCCGGCATAGCTGGCCGCGACACCGGCACCGACCATGTGGGCAGCGAAGATCCACCCGAACACGACGCCAGCCTTCTCTGGTCCGAAGTGGGCTCGGCACAGTGCGATCGTGGGGGGCACGGTGGCGACCCAGTCGAGTCCGTAGAACACGATGAACACGAACAGGCTGGGGTGCACCACGTCGGCCAGCAGCCAGGGCACCGCCAGCAGTGAGAGCCCGCGGAAGAAGTAGTACACGAACAGCAGGTAGCGGCTGTCGACCCGGTCGGTGAGCCAACCGCTGGCGATCGTGCCGACGATGTCGAAGATGCCGATCAGCGCCAGCATCGACGCGGCTGTGGTCGCCGGCAGACCGTGGTCGTGGGAGGCAGCGATGAAGTGCGTGCCGATAAGGCCGTTGGTCGACCAGCCGCAGATCCAGAACGTCCCGAAGAGGATCCAGAAGACCTTTGAGCGCGACGCCTCGCGAAACGTGTCGATCGCGACTCGCGCCGCGCCCTTCGTCGGCACCGGGGCGACCGGCGCCGGCTGGTCTGGGTCAGCACCGTAGGCCGTGGTGCCCACGCTGGCCGGAGAGTCGGCGAGCATGAGCAGAACCAGCGGAACGAGCAGCAGGGCGAAGATGGTGACCAGCCCGGAGGCGTAACGCCACCCCGGCCCGTCGGCGAGGTGGGCGATGGCGGGCAGGAAGACCAGCTGTCCTGCTGAGCTGGCGGCGGAGAAGATGCCGATCACCAGGCCGCGGTGCCGCACGAACCACCGGTTGGCAACGATCGCGCCGAAGACCAGGGCCAGCGAACCGGTGCCGATGCCTACGGCGAAGCCCCACAGCAGCCAGAGCTGCCACGGCTCGGTCATCACCAAGGTGAGGCCCGACCCGACCGCGACCAGGGTCAGCGAAGCCGCCACGACCCGGCGCAGCCCGAAGCGCTCCATCAGCGCCGCGGCGAAGGGAGCCGTGAGTCCGTAGATGATCAGGTTGAGGGAGACCGCACCGCTCGTGGTGGCGCGCGACCAGCCGAAGTCCTCCTCGAGTGGCTCGAGCAGGGCGCCGGTCGAGGACCGGAAGCCGGCCGCCGCGATGAGGGCGGCCATCGTGATGCCGGCGACCCACCATGCTCGATGAATCCGCCGGCCAGCTAGCTGCGGCTCGAGGATGGTCACGCCCGAACTGTAGGAGCCGCGACTAGGTCGCCGCCGTCGATTTCGCGCCAAGGCTCGCCGATGGACGGCCACTGCACGCCTCGACGCTCACGAGCGACTCGCGCCGACCCCCCACATCGCTGCCACGTGGCGGACGTCGGTGCCGCAGCACCCACCCACGACCTGCACGGCCGGAAGCGACTCCAGCAGACGGCCGACATCAGCCGCCAACTCGTTGGCGTCGCCGTCGTCGAGAACCTCCGACTCGTCGAGCTCGGCGTGACTGAGTCGTGAGGCGTTGACGCGGAGCCCCTGTACGCGATCGCGCCACGGTCCGGAGGCGTCGATCCCACTCAGCACGTGATCGGGGTGGGCGCAGTTGACGACGTAGTAGGCCGGGGCTGCTACGTCGTCGACGGCCTGGATCGCCTCGTCCAGACCGGTTCCTCCTGGGAGGCAGCCATCGGTCTCGACGGTGAACCCGATCGCGACGGGCAGACCGCAGTCTTGCCCAGCCAGAGCGATACCGATCGCCTCGTTGACGTCGGTGAGCGTCAGCGCCGTGGCGCGGTCGGCGCCCGCGCTGGCGAAGGCCGCCAGTTGCGACCGGTGGTAGTCGGCCGCCATCTCCACCGACATCTGGTCGCCCGGGACATACCCGTCTCCCCGAGGCCCGACCACACCTCCGACGAGCCACGCACCCTCGAGCTGCCACGACTGGGCGAGGTCACGGAGGAACTCGACGGCCTCCTCGTTGACTCGGGCAGTCGCGACGCCGTCGTAGCCGACCCGCGCGGCCCATTCGGGGTTCGCGCGCCAGGTGGGCGTCTCGAGCAAGATCGACTTGCCGGCTCGCGCGGCGACCTCGGCGTAGCCGCGGTAGTAGTCGGCGAGCACAGCTCGACCATGGTCGGTATCGAGCAGCGGGAAGGCTGCGAACTCGGCGAGCTCGACGCCACGATTGAAGATCAGGTCGGTCTCGAGTCCACCGTCGGTCACCCATTGCGCTGCGGGCATGTCGCACATCCTTCGTAACAGACTGATTAGTCTGTTTGTACCAGACCGTCTGGTCTGCTAACAAGAGGTATGCCTCGCGACGGACGTGCCACCCGGGACCGCATTCTTGAGTCGGCCGTGCGGTTGGTCATCGAGCGCGGGTTCGCCGCCACCTCGCTCGACCAGGTGATCGCCGATTCCGGTTCGTCGAAGGGCTCGTTCTTCCATCACTTCGAGTCCAAGCAGGCGCTCGCCGAGGCGCTGGTCGAACGCTATGTCGCGGCTGACCTCGAGATGTTGGCCGACGGTCTGGCAGTCGCGAAAGCAACGGTGTCATCAGCTCCGCCCGCGCTGGCCTTCCTCGACCACTACGTCACAATCGCCGACGAGATCATGGGCGGACAGACCGGTTGCCTGTACACCTCCATCCTCAGTGAGACCCAGTTGATCGAGGCTGGGACCTCGGAGCCGATCGCCCGAGCCGTGCTGTCGTGGCGCGAGCGATTCGCTGGGCTGCTCCGTGAGTCTCTAGACGATCGCGCCGAGGTGGATGTCGATGCACTGGCCGACCACGTGTTCGTCACCTTCGAGGGCGCGTTTCTTCTCGCGCGCTCGCTCGGCGACCCCAGCCACATGCGCCGCCAGCTGGCCGTGCTCCGGATGTTGGTCGCCAGTCTTCTCGAAGGCCCCGCTCAGGTCCGCACGTAGCAGAGATCGGTGATCGCGCGTCCGACGTCGAGGCCCTTGCGCTCGAAGCGAGTGACGGGTCGCTCGTGCCAGCGCTCGACGACGCCGCCGTTCAGGGCAGGCTCGGCATCGAGCACCGTGACCATCTGGTCGGCGTAGTGCGCCCAGTCGGTGGCCAGGCGCCACCGTCCACCGGGCGCCAAGCGGCTCGCGACGAGACGTGTGAAGTCGGCGTCGACCAGTCGGCGCTTGTGGTGCTTCGTCTTGTGCCACGGGTCGGGGAAGAACGTCCACACCTCGCTGAGGCTGCCTGGAGTGATCCGGTTCTCGATCGTCCACACCGCGTCGACCCCGCACAGGCGCACGTTGTCGACGCCGGCCTCCGCGAGCTTCCAGAGCGAGTCGGCAACACCCGGTCGCCACACTTCTAGTGCCAGGATGTTGACGTCGGGTCGAGTACTGGCGAGCGTCGAGGTTGCCTCGCCGACACCGGAGCCGATCTCGACGATCAGCGGCGCCTCACGACCGAACTGCTCGGCGAAGGTGAAACCCGGGACATCGAGGGCAGCGTCCGGGATGACCCACCGCTCCTGGTGGGCCGCCCAGGCCTGCGCCTGACGCGGAGTGAACCGACTGCCGCGCCGGGAGTAGCTGAGCACCTCACGCTCCCGCCGCCCGTCAGGCATCAGCTTGTGATGCGGGCGCGCGGGAACGCCAGAGCCTTCAGTGAACGACACGGTTCAGGCCGCCGCCGCGATCACGATGGCCACGAAGATGAGGAAGCCGACCACGGCCAGGCCCACCAGGCAGGTCGAGACGATGCCGAGAACGTAGCCGATCTGGGCCTGCGAGCGTCCGCCCCAGCGGCCTCCCGAGGCATCGATCTCCTTGAGCGTGCGTGCGCCCATCACCCAGGCGAACGGGCCGATGAGCTGGCACGTGACCAGACTGATGATGCCGAGCACCATGACCGTGACGGCCTGGGGGTGGTCGGGTGCCGTGAGCGGCGGCCCCCACGGCGTGTAGGGCTGGAAGCCAGGCGGCTGCTCGGGCGGGGGCTGGGTCACTTCTCGATCGTCTCACTTCACCAGAGATGGGGGCGTTGCGAAGGCACGAGGCCCCGCACCCAAGTGGGTGCGGGGCCTCGTGATTGTTCAGGTGCGCTCGAAGAGCGCGGGGATCACTTGGTGATCTTGACGACCCGGCCGGCGCCGACGGTGCGGCCACCCTCACGGATCGCGAACCGCAGGCCCTCGTCCATCGCGATCGGCTGGATGAGCTCGACCGACATCTCGGTGTTGTCACCCGGCATGACCATCTCGGTGCCCTCGGGGAGGGTCACCACGCCGGTCACGTCCGTCGTGCGGAAGTAGAACTGCGGGCGGTAGTTGTTGAAGAACGGGGTGTGACGGCCGCCCTCCTCCTTCGAGAGGATGTAGACCGAGGCCTCGAAGTTGGTGTGCGGGGTCGTGGTGCCCGGCTTGATGACGACCATGCCGCGCTCGATGTCCTCGCGCTTGGTGCCACGAAGCAGCAGCCCGACATTCTCGCCGGCCTGGCCCTCGTCGAGCAGCTTGCGGAACATCTCGACGCCGGTGACGGTCGACTTCTGGGCGGTCTCGCGGATGCCGATGATCTCGACCTCCTCGTTGACCTTCACGATGCCCCGCTCGATGCGGCCGGTGATGAC
>JBAUWM010000107.1:0-10751 GCA_049583775.1 Nocardioides sp. | reverse complement strand
GCGATCTACCTCGGCAGCTTCCCGCGTTGGGATCGTCAACCAGATCGCTATTACGTGACGGGTGTGGGAACCACCTTGGCGGGCGACGACACGGTGCTGAAGAGCAACTCCCGCTACCAACTGGTCGAGATGGGCGCTGAAGGCATGGTCATGACGCCGTTCCAGCCAACTTTCTACTGGGCACGCTCGACGTACATGCGCGGCTTTCCGTGTGCCAGGGACGGGTCGCAGATGCTGCTGCTCCGCGGCTCGCAGGAGCCGGCGACGTTCGATGTCGCCAGTCTCGCCACGGAGCCGCTACGCACGCATCTGGGTCTTGACATAGATGGCACCCCGGTGCAGAGAACCGGGCCCCCGGTGACGGTCCGTGGCTGGAGCGTGCAGACGTTCAAGGCGCCGCAGTTCCGCAGCGCAATCATGAACATCAGGTTGACCAAGGCGGCGACTCAAGCGGGCACGACCGCCGTGCCGATGTTGTTCGGCACAGACTTGGTCTCCGATCTGGTAGAGCCCGACCGTGGTCTGACCAGGTTCTGCCTCGAGGACGAGGGAGGCTTCTTGGACGGCTACGACAGGGATCTCACCACGCTGCGGACGAACTAGGCGCAAGTCTGCGCCAGACGTCATCAGAGGCTAGGCGTCAGTCAGCAAGGTCGACGATCACCGGGGCGTGGTCGGAGGCCCCCGTGCCAGCACGCTCGTCCCGGTCGATGAACGCGCCGGTGACCATCGCGGCCAGGGGTGGCGAGCCGAGCACGAAGTCGATCTTGAGACCGCGGTCACGCTCGAAACGTTGCCGGTAGTAATCCCAGTAGGTGTACCCCGGCGCGTGGGCTCGAGTGACTTCGGCCCAGCCCTGGTCGATGAAACCCTGGAAGGCGGCGCG
This sequence comes from Nocardioides sp., assembly GCA_049583775.1. GTDB lineage: Bacteria > Actinomycetota > Actinomycetes > Propionibacteriales > Nocardioidaceae > Nocardioides. The sequence goes on along the minus strand of JBAUWM010000107.1, from coordinate 9,865 downwards.
CTCGAGCGGAGTCACGTGAGTGCTGGTGCGGAACTGTTCGACGTCGAACACGTCGTCGTCGGTGGGGCAGATGTTCCAATCGCCCACCAGTGCGGTCGGGACATCCAGCCAGTCTCGGCCGGCCTCACGCAGTCGGGCCAGCCAGTCGAGCTTGTAGACGTAGTGCGGGTCGTCGACCTTGCGTCCGTTCGGCACGTACAACGACCAGACGCGAACGCCCCCGCACGTGGCCGCGATGGCGCGGGCCTCGCTGACCAGCGGATCTCCGAACGCTGGCATCTCCGGGAATCCGACCTGTACGTCATCTAGGCCGACCCGGCTGATGATCGCGACGCCGTTCCACTGGTTGAAGCCGGCGGCCGCGACCTCGTAACCCATCGAGTGAAGACCCATCAGTGGCAGCTGGTCTTCGCGTGCCTTGGTCTCCTGGAGCGCCAGGACGTCGACGTCGTGGCGTTCGAGGAATGCCTCCACCCGGTCGATACGTGAACGCAGCGAGTTCACGTTCCAGGTCGCGAGGCGCATGCGGTGAGGTTCTCAGAGAGGGTTGGGGACGGCGGCGAAGCTACGGCTGCACTCGGCTCCGCCGCGGCAGGTGACCAAGGCCTGGGTGCGTCGACGCAGCTCGGCGATCACTCGCATGTACCGCGGGTCGTCGGCCACGTTGTTGATCTCCGACGGGTCGTGCAGGTGGTCGTAGAGCTCTTCGATGCCGTTGGCGAAGAATCGGGCGTACGTGTAGCGGTTGGTCGTGACGCCACGCCACCACCAGCCGTAGCGCAGGTCCTCGTTGGTCTGGGGGCCCGCCTGGATCAGCACCGTCTCGCGCAGCGGAGTGTTCCGTCGCACTGTGGGCATCAGTGAGACGCCGTCGGTGGTGACCAGCGGCTTGGCCTTGGCCAGGTCGGCGATGGTCGGCGCGACGTCAATCATCAATGCGCGCTGGCTGCGCACCTTGCTCTTGGGGATGCCCGGGCCGCGGATGTACATCGGCACGCGCAGGCTCTGGCGGTAGGGAAGATTCTTGGTGATCAGGTTGTGCTCGCCCAGGAGGAAACCGTTGTCGGACGTGAAGATGATGTAGGTGTTGGCGAGCTCTCCGGTCCGCTTCAGGGTGCGGACCAGGTCGACGATTCCCTCGTCGACGGCCTGCAGGGTGCGGATCCGGGAGCGGAAGACGGTGTTGACCTTCTGCTTGCTCGGCAGGTTCTTCTTCTGCACCAGGGAGTTCTTGTCGCTGGTGCGGTCGCGGGTGTAGCCCGGGTCGCGCAGCGAGGGCGAATCGACGTTGGCGAACTTGTTCTTGAATCGGGTCGGCGGCAAGGCCTCAGCGGTCGACTCGATGTCCTTGATCTTGTCGAGCCGGCCGTGCGGAGCGACGTGCGAGGCCCAGATGAAGAACGGGTTCTTCTTGCGGGAGAAGGTCTCGACCAGAGAGTTCATCCGCATGTTGATGTAGTCGACGTTGTTGAGGTCTTTGAAGAACTGTTGGTTGCCGTTCTGGTACATCTCGTAGCCGACGTACGAGTACGGGTTGATCATGGCCGCGTCCCAGTAGTCCCAGCCCGGCTGCGGCTTGCCCTTGGTGCCGTAGCCGTTGAGGTACTTGCCGGTGAACGCTGTCTGGTAGCCGACCCTGTTGAGCCACACCGGCAACGTGGTGTGGGTCTTCAAAGCCTTGAAGTTGAACGGGTCCTGGTTGGACTTCACGCCGTTGTTCTGCGCGTACTGACCGGTCAGGATCGCCGCTCGCGCGGGACAGCACAGCGGGTGTGGCGAGAGTGCTCGCGTGAACGAGACGCCCTGCCGGGCCAGCGTGCGCAGGGTCTTCGGCATCCAGCGCATGTCGCCGACGGTCTGGTCGTCGGTCGTGACCAGGACGATGTTGGGGCGGGTGACCTTGCGGCCAGCCACCGTGGCGGGCGTGATCGCCGCGGGCGCTGCGTCGGGAGCTGTGCCGAGGGGGGCCGTGAGGTCGTAGGGAGCGGTCGAGGCCATGACGCCGTCCGCCGGCGAGTCTTCAGCAACGGCACTGGAGGTGCTCGGGCCTGTAGCCAGCAGACCGATCGCCACTGCTCCGACCAGGGTCACCAGGGCGGTGCGTGGCCTGGCAACGGGGGAGCGCATGCCGGACATTGTGCGTGACGCAGGCCGGTTCTCCCGCATCGGGGTTCGTGCTGACGGACGCTCAGCGGGGCCCTAGCACCAGTGGCACCACGACGGCCTCGACGAAGGTCGCGCGGTCCCGTGGATCGCCCAGGTCGGGCGGCCCTGCCGGGGTCAGCAGCAGCGATTGGGTGAGCCGGCTGAGGGTGACCGCGATCGCGTGGACGTCGTCGGTGCGGTCGTTGCCGACGTGTCGACGCAGCTCGAGAATGCGGTCGACGACCAGACCGGAGGCCAGGACCAAGACGTCTCCGGCTCCGGCGGTGAGCCCGAGGAGAGTTTCATCGCGGTCCTTGACCATGAGCTGTTCGAGGAGCGCGTTGCCACGCACTTCGTCGAGCGTGATGGAGAACATCGTTGCGACGTAGGCGACCGGGTTGAATCCAGGCGTGCCTGGGGTCGGGACCGGACCGATGGCAGCCTCGATCCGTTCGAGGCTCTTGCCGGTCTCTCGGAGCACGGCGGCGGCGACGATCTGTTCCATCGTGCCCAAGCGCCGGTACAACGTGGCTCGGTTGACCCCCGCGCGACGGGCAATGTCGTCGGCGCTGGTGCGGCGGATGCCGGTGAGCACGAACTGCTCGACGGCGGCGTCCAGCAAGTGGTCGACCACCTGACCTCCCTTGCATCGATGCAACAATCTATGCGACATTGTTGCACATGACCACGGCGTCCACCCCCACTTCCAGCGCCCACGCCGAGATTCCGAACTTCCCCGGCTCGGAGTACGGCCTCGACAAGTACATCGCCGAGCGGATGCTGCTCTTGGGCGCCGGCTCAACCGTGATGTACCAGCTCGCCATGAAGGGAGTCGGCCTCGGCGTGGCCGAGCACTCCACGACCCTGACCAGGCCGGTCGATCGACTCCGCACGACGCTCACCTATGTCTACGTGATGGTGATGGGCACCGACGAGGAGAAGAAGGCCATCTCGCGGATGGTCAACCGGATGCACTCGACAGTGCGATCACCGGGCCGCTACTCGGCCTATGACCCCGACCTACAACTCTGGGTGGCTGCAACGCTGGCCTACAACGGCGAGGTCCTGATGGCGAAGGTCTTTGCGCCGGGCAACGAGGCAACCAAGGAGCGCTGCTACCGCGAGTCGTGGATCTTCGGGACTGCCCTCCAAGTCACCCCGGAGATGTGGCCTCAGACCCGCGCCGACTTCGAGGCCTACTGGGAGGAGTCGCTCACCAAGCTCGAGCCCGACCCGATCGTGCAGGCCTACTGCAAGGAACTGCTCACCTATCACGGCGGCGGACTCTTCATCAGGCTTGCGCTGCCGCTGCAGAGCCTGATGACACGTGGCAACATCGATGCCCGCACCCGCGAGGTGCTCGCCCTCCCGTGGTCGAAGCGCGACCAGCGGCTCTATGACTTGTTCTGGAAGATCTTCCCGCCGATCTACCGGCTGGTGCCGCGCGCGCTCAGGCACTACGACGCGCATCGGATCATGAAGGACATGCGCAAGCGGTTGGCCGAGGGTACCCGCGTCATCTGATCGAGCCGGTTGGACGAGCCTCGAAGCGCCCGTCGTCCGGAATCGGCCGTCTCGCCCGGCATCCGTAGACTCGCCGCTCGTGGCTCTCACTATCGGCATCGTCGGCCTTCCCAATGCGGGCAAGTCGACCCTCTTCAACGCCCTGACCAAGAACGACGTGCTCGCAGCGAACTACCCGTTCGCGACAATCGAGCCGAACGTCGGCGTGGTCGGCGTCCCTGACTCGCGACTGCCGAAGCTCGCCGAGATCTTCGCCTCCGAGCGAATCCTCCCCGCGACCGTCGAGTTCGTCGACATCGCAGGCATCGTTCGTGGTGCTTCGCAGGGCGAAGGCCTGGGCAACAAGTTCCTCTCGCACATTCGGGAGTCGTCGGCGATCTGCCAGGTCACCCGGGTCTTTCGCGACGACGACGTCACGCACGTGGACGGCGAGGTGAACCCTGGCAACGACATCTCGACGATCCAGACCGAGCTGATCCTGGCCGACCTCGAGACCGTTGATCGAGCGGTGGTCCGCTTGGAGAAGGAAGCTCGCAAGGTCAAGGAGCTGGCCGCCAACCTCGAGGCCGCACAGCAGGCCAAGGAGGCGCTGGAGTCCGGCACGCCGATCATCGCCACCTCCATCGACCGCACCCTGCTGCGCGAGCTGTCGCTGCTCACCGCGAAACCCTTCATCTACGTCTTCAACTGTGACGCCGACGAGCTGGCCGACGAACCCCTCAAGGATCAGATGCGCGCCCTGGTCGCGCCCGCCGAGGCGATCTTCCTCGACGCCAAGTTCGAGTCTGAGCTGGTCGAGCTCGACGACGAGGAGGCCGCGGAGTTCCTGGCTGAGGCTGGCGTTACCGAGCCCGGTCTGGAGGTGCTGGCCCGCGTGGGCTTCGACACCCTGGGGCTGCAGACCTACCTGACCGCAGGTCCGAAGGAATCGCGCGCCTGGACAGTCAAGAAGGGCGCCACCGCTCCCGAGGCTGCGGGCGTCATCCACACCGACTTCCAGAAGGGCTTCATCAAGGCCGAGATCGTCTCGTTCGCCGACCTCGTCGAGGCCGGCACGATGATCAAGGCCAAGGAAGCCGGCCGGGTGCGCATGGAAGGCAAGGACTACGTGATGGCCGACGGCGACGTCGTGGAGTTCAGGTTCAACGTCTAGCGGGGCACGAATGAGCGAGCCGCGCGGCTGGCGCGACGAGCGCGTCCAGTCGGCGATCGAGGGGCGCAACCCGACGGTGCTCGCTGAACTGGCGGCGGCGTATGCAGTCATCGGTGACGTCCAGTTCCTCCCTGGCTACTCGCTGGCCCTGACCAAGGCTCCGGGCGTGGACCGTCTATCCGATCTTCCGCGCACCGAACGGCTGCGCTACCTCGCCGACGTCGACCTTCTCGCCGACGCCGTCGAGACCGTCTGCCAGCGCCTGGACCCGGCCTACCGGCGGCTCAACATCGAGATCCTCGGCAACACCGACGCGTTCCTGCACTGCCACATCTGGCCGCGCTACGAATGGGAGCCATCCGAGATGGTCGGAGGGCCGGTGTGGCTGTACGACGCCGCCAACTGGCGCGACCCGGCGACCATGCTCGGCCCTGCGCACGACGATCTGAGAGCGGCGCTCGTTGCCGAGGTTGAGGCGCGACACCATTCGGTCGAGTTCGAGTTCGAGGTCTAAGTCGCCAGGCTGGGACGAGGCGGACATTTGCGCTAGAATTATGTACATGACAACGGTGCCACTCGCTGAGGCTCGTGCCCAGCTATCGAGGTTGGTCGACGAAGCTGTGCGCACCCACGAACGTGTCGAAGTCACCAAGAACGGAAGACGCGCAGCAGTGATCATGAGTGCCGACGACTATGACTCGCTCATCGAGACCCTCGACATCCTGAGCGACGCCGAGGCGATGGCTGAAATTCGCCGGGCTGACGCCGACGTGGCGGACGGCAAGATCTACACACTCGAGGAAGTTCAAGCCGAGATGCGGTCGCTCGGGAGATTGTCTGAGTGACGTACCAGATCGAGTTGGCTCCGGCTGCCCGGCGCGCGCTGACACACGGGCTTCCGGAGTCGGTCGCCGCGGCGTGCGCAAATTTTCTGCAGGACGTGTTGTCGACCGACCCTCACCGGGTTGGAAAGCTCTTGCGTGACGAGTTGGCCGGCCGGTACTCCGCTCGTCGCGGCGAGTTTCGGGTGATCTACGAGATCCATGAGGAGGTCGTCGTGGTTCGAGTGATCACGATCCGACATCGGCGAGACGCTTACCGCACGTGAGGCGAGCGCGTCCCTTCCGAGAGCTGCTCGACCAGGATGTCGCCGTGCCCGGCGTGCCGCGCCAGCTCGGCGATCATGTGCAGATAGATGAAACGCAGGCTCACCGGCCCCTGGTGCCACGCGAACTGCTCGTCGAGTTCGTGCCCGGCCGCGATGGTTCGTGACGTCTCGCAGGCAGCGAGGTAGTCACTTCTTAGCGAGTCGACCGTGTCGCCGGGGCCCAGCGCGAAGCTCTCCTCGACGGTTCCGGGAATGCCGAGCTCGGCACGTGATGTTCCAGCCACACGTGCGTGAAACCACACCTGCTCGACGAAGGTCGCGTGCTTGACCAAGCCCAACGGGGTGGTCAGGGAGGGCACGAGCCGCGCGCGGGCGGCGTCCTCGTCGAGATCGTTCAGCAGGTCAGCCACCTGCGAGCGCTGCAGGTCGACCATGGCTTCGAGAAGGGTGCGCTCGTCGGCTACGCGGTCCATCTGGCCAGGGTAGGTCTCAACTCCTGCCGCAGCGGGGCATGAGCCCGGCCGGGGGTGGGTACAAGCCCGGTGGCCCACGAAAGGAACCCCGTGCAACCGAAGCAGATCGCCAGCCGCTACGACGTCGTCCGTGAGGTCGGACGTGGCGGCATGGGCAGTGTGTGGCTGTGCTCCGACCAGGTGCTCGGTCGTGACGTCGCGGTCAAGCAGATGAGCGGAATTCCCGGCGAGACCACGCCGCAGGTGGCCCGTGCCCTGCGCGAGGCTAGGTCGTCGGCGGCCCTCAACCATCCCAACGTGGTCTCCATCTTCGACGTGGTCGAGGAGGACGACCGGATCTGGCTGGTGATGGAGTACCTGCCCGGACGCACGCTCGCGCAGATCATCAAGGAGGACGGCGCGCTGCCGGCCACTGAGGTGGCAGCCATCGGCGCGCAGGTGGCCGACGGCCTGGCCGCGGCTCACGAGCGCGGCACCGTGCACCGCGACGTCAAGCCCAGCAACATCTTGGTGACTGACGACGGGCGCGCGAAGATCTCCGACTTCGGCATCGCCCGGACCCTGGGGGAGGAGCAGCTGACCCAGACCGGACTGATGTCGGGCACGCCCCTCTACTTCTCGCCCGAGTTGGCCCGGGGTGCCGACCCTGCACCGTCGGCCGACGTGTGGGCGCTGGGCGCGTCGCTGTACGCCGCGATAGAGGGCACGCCGCCGTGGCCGCAACAGGAGAACCCGATCGCGATGCTCGTGCACATCGCCAACAACGAACCACCTCGTCCCTCGCGCACCGGCCCCCTCTCCGACGTCATCGCCCAGATGCTGGTCATCGACCCGGACGAGCGGTTGTCGATGCGTGAGGTGCGCGACCGACTCCGAACAGTCGCGGCCGACCCTGTACCCGAGGAGACTCGACTGCTCTCGGAGCCCGTGCCTGCACCCGTGCCGGCACCTGCGCCCACGCCCGGGGTCGCTCCCCCGCCGGTTGCGACCTCGCCGACGTGGACCGACGATCGACCAGATCGCGGCCGACGTCGCGCCACGATCGCCTTGGTGGCGTGCGGCGTCGTGCTGCTGGCGACCGTGGGCGTGGCCGTCGCGCTGGGTGCGGATGACGACTCAGCACGCGAGCGCGCGGAAGCGACTGCTTCGACTGCGCCCACGGACGCGGCGACCACGGGCAACCCCGACTCCGAACCGTCGTCGAGCCCCGAACCGACGAGCTTGCCGAGTGACGAGAGCAGTGAGGAGGAACCGGTCGAGGAGGAGACCGAAACAGACGAGACCGGCGAGGTCGACGCCGCAGGCTTCGTAGCCGACTACTACGGCCTTCTTCCCGGCAACACCAAGACCGCGTGGGACATGCTCGGCGAGAGCATGCAGGGCGAGGTCGGCAACTACGGCAGCTATCAGGGGTTCTGGCGCACGATCGAGGCGGTCGACGTCGACGACGTCTCCGTCGTGGAGCCCGGCGTGGTCGACGTGACGATCACCTACGTCACCGACAGCGGGTCGGAGTCGGAGACTCGTCGGCTCACGGTGGAGGCGTCCGAAGAAGGCGAGCGGATCGTCGACGACTACGTCGTCTGACGATGGCTGTCGGGGTGCTCACGCTCTTCCTCGACGCGCTGCGGCACCCGCAGCAGACGCAGCCCCGTGACCAGGCCGATGCCACCCACGAGGTTGCCGAGCAGCGACCAGCCGACCGCTCCGACCAGCGATCCGATGCCGAAGTCCGCGCCCGCAAACAGTGCCCCCATCATGAACAGCGAGTCGAGCACGCAGTGGAACAGCTCACCGCCGGCCAACAGGGCGCCGAACAGGATCGACGGCACCAGTTGCACGCCGAGGTGGTCGGTCGCGTGATGCATCCGCGTCATCAGGGTGATCACCGCCCCGGCCAGCACGGCCAGAGCGAAGCTGCGCGCGTTCACGCCGAGCTCGGCGTAGTGGGTGCCGACTTCGATCGCCGTCGACTCCAGGTCAGGGCGGGCGACGATGACGATCCACATGATCAGCGCGCCGCCCACCAGGTTCATCGTGAAGGTGACGCCCCACAGACGGGCGAGCCCGACCAGGGTGCCGCTGCGGGCGACGACGGCCACGACCGGTACGAGGAAGTTCTCGGTGAACAGCTCGCTGCGCGCAAGCAGGAGCGCCACGAAGCCGATGGAGAAGGCCAGGCCAGCGAGGATCGTGTCGCCCGTGTGCTCCTTGACGACGAGGTAGGCGAGCACCCCGAATCCAACGTCGATGCCGCCCAGCATCCCCGTCGAGATCAGGGCGAGCAGAGGGCGTTCGAGCCGCTCTTGGCCCTCCTCGACCAGTCGGTCAAAGGCCTGCTCGATCTCCGGCTCTGGCCGTTCAGGGTTGGTCTCCACGTCGGCACTGTAGGGGTGTCCGACCCGTGAGTGGCTCACCCGGCGCGTCAGCTGACCACCGGGTCGGGCGTGGGTGCCTGCGGTTGGAGGCTGTCGAGCACTGGGCGCACGTCGCCGGAGCGGCCCACCCAACCGACGTCCGGGTCGAGGTGCCTGATGACGCGCGCCGGGTTGCCTGCGACCACCGAGAAGTCGGGCACTTCGCCGCGGACGACCGCTCCCGCCGCGACGACGCAGTTCCGCCCGATCTGGGCTCCCGGCAAGATCACGGCGCCGTGGCCGATCCACGAGCCTGGGCCGATCGAGACGGGCATGTGGGTGCCGAACTGCTTGCCGATGGGCAGGTGTGGGTCCTGGTAACCGTGGCTGGCGTCGGTCACGAGCACGCTCTGACCGAAGAAGACGTCCGCCCCGATCTCGATCGACTCGTGGGCAGTGATCGTCGACCGGGTTCCGATGACCGCGCCATCGCCGATGACCAGCCCGCGGGCTGGCGCTCCCGGGTCGTCGACGCCGTACCCCACCGAGAGCGTGACGTGGCGGCCGACGAGCACACCAGTGCCCAAGTGCATCGAGCCTGGGTTGAGGATCGTCGCCGGTGGAAAGTCGATCGCACTCGCTGCCCCAAAGGTCCCGAACTCCTCTGCGGCACGAGTGCCGGGCACGATCTCGCCCATCCGGTCGATCCAGCGCCAGCCGGCGTGAAGGAGCCGGTTGACCACTCGCCTGGTGTGGTTCACCGCGCGAGAGTAGCCGACGTCTGACCACTAGGGTCGGCGCCATGTCACCCCTGACCTTGCCCGACCAGACCCCTCTCGGCTCCGGCTTCGGCGCGCACACCACCGCGGCCGAGGTGCTGGCCGGCATCGACCTGAGCGGCAAGACCGTGCTGGTCACCGGCGGGTACGCCGGCATCGGCGTCGAGATCGTGCGAGCCCTCGTCGCAGCCGGTGCTCGGGTGCTGGCGCCGGCGCGGCGTCCGGGCAAGGCCGCCGAAGCCCTGGCCGGGCTGCCAGGCGTCGAGATCGGCGAGCTCGACCTGAGCGACCAGGCGAGCGTGGCTGTCTATGTCACTGCGGTGAGC
>JBAUWM010000106.1:0-5217 GCA_049583775.1 Nocardioides sp. | reverse complement strand
CCCCGAAGCTCCAGGAGGGCGACCTGGTGGGCGGGCAGTACGAGGTGGCCGGGGCGCTCGCGCACGGCGGGCTCGGGTGGATCTACGTCGCCCGCGACCGCAACGTGTCCGACCGGTGGGTCGTGCTCAAGGGACTGCTCAACTCCGGCGACCCCGACGCCCTCGCCGCCGCCATCGCCGAGCAGCAGTTCCTGGCCCAGGTCGAGCACCCGCTCATCGTCGAGATCTACAACTTCGTGACCCACGAGGGCGCCGGCTACATCGTCATGGAGTACGTCGGCGGGCGCTCCCTCAAGCAGGTGCTGAAGGAGCGGATGCGCGCCCATGGCGGCGTCTACAACCCGCTCCCGGTCGACCAGGCTCTCGCCTACGTGATCGAGGTGCTGCCGGCCTTCCAGTACCTGCACGACCTCGGGCTCGTCTACTGCGACTTCAAGCCCGACAACATGATCCAGGTCGGCGACGCGATGAAGCTGATCGACCTCGGGGGAGTGCGTCGCATCGACGACCAAGAGTCCGCGATCTACGGCACCGTCGGCTACCAAGCGCCAGAGGTGGCGCAGGTGGGCCCGAGCGTCGCGTCCGACATCTACACGATCGGCCGCACCCTCCTCGTGCTCTGCATGGAGTTCCGGGGCTACCAGGGCACCTACCTGCACAGCCTTCCGCCGGTCGAGTCCACACCGCTGTTCGCCCAGAACGACTCGCTCTACCGCTTGGTCGCCAAGTGCTGCGAACCCGACCCGGCCGACCGGTTCACCTCCGTCGACGAGTTGCGCAACCAGATGCTCGGCGTGCTGCGCGAGGAGATCGGCGAGCGCACCGTCGGTACCGCCGCCACCTCGGTGGCCTCGGCATTGTTCGAGTCACCCAGCACCTCGCGCTCGGTGCTGGAGTGGTCGCAGCTGCCCGGCTTGCGTGAGGACACGTCCGACCCCCAGCACCCGTGGCTGGTAAGCGTCGGCATCGACGACCCGGCCGAGCGCCTGCGCGTGCTGACCGACGACGCCCCCGACCAGAGCCCCGAGGTGCACCTGGCCAGGGCTGGTGCAGCACTCGAGCTGGGCGACGCGGCGGCCGTCCGCGCGATCGCCGCCGAGATGCTGGCCGATGACCCGTGGGAGTGGCGGGCGCTGTGGGTCGACGGGCTCGCCGCCATGCAGGATCTCGACTGGCAGGGTGCCCAGGCCGCCTTCAACGCCGTCTACCAGCAGGTGCCCGGCGAGCTGGCGCCCAAGCTGGCCCTGGCCGTCGCGTGCGAGCGCGGTGGTCTGCCGCAGGTAGCCGAGGGGCTCTACATCACGTGTGCTTCGACCGACGCCTCCTACGTTGCCCCGGCGGCGTTCGGGGTCGCGCGGGTGCGAGCCGAGCGGCGGGACGCGGTGGGGGCGGTCGAGGCGCTCGACTGGGTGCCACGCACCAGCCGGGGCTACCCCGAGAGTCGTCAGCTTCGTGCCGAGGTGCTGCTCAGCCAGGGCTCGCAGGACGTCGCGGTGCTCGACCAGGCCATGCGATCGATCGAGTCCGCGTCGATGGACCCGGCCACCCAGGGCCGCTACACCGTGCGAATCCTCGAGCAGGCACTGGCGATCGTCACCGCGTCCAGTGCAACCGGAGCGGCCGACCTCAAGGTCGGCTCTTTCCCGGCCACCGACGCCGGCCTGCGCGAGGGCATCGAGCGCGGCTACCGGCTGCTCGCCCGGGACACGCAAGACCTGGCCGAGCGTGTCGAGCTGGTCAACCGAGCCAACGACGTGCGTGCCTGGACGCTCACGTGAGTGCGTGCGCAACCTGCGGCGCCTCGCTCGGCGATGCCGCGGCCTTCTGCGAGGCGTGCGGCAACCCGGTAGGCGCGGCTCCTCGCGCGACGGTGCCTGCGCCGGCCGGCGCCTCCGACCTGCCCGCCGAGGCAGCTCCGTTCGACGACCTCGGCAGCGGCCCGATCAGCAGTCCCACCCGGGCCGCGGGCACCGTGCCCGCGGAGCCAGCTGAGCGCCGTCCGTGCCTGTCCTGCGGAGGCGAGGTCGGACCCGACGGCTACTGCGAGCAGTGCGGCACCAAGCAGCCCAGCGAGCGCGACCACTTCCGCGAGACGCCGGCGGCGTGGGTGGCCGGCGTCTGCGACCGCGGCATCACGCACACCCGCAACGAGGACGCCATGGCGCTGGCCGCGTCTGAAGCGCCGGGGGAGCGAGCCGTGCTCGTCGTCCTCGACGGCGTCTCGAGCTCGGTCGACTCCGATGTCGCGTCGTTGGCTGGCGCCCGCGCTGCCCGCGACGCTCTCCGTACGCCGTTCCCCCAGGCTCTCGGCACACCCCAGAGCCGAGCGAGCGCGGTGGCCGCCACCTTTACGGCGGCGGTCAAGGCGGCCAACGACGCGATCGTGGCCACCACCGCGGCCGATTCGACCAACCCGGCCTCGGCGACCTTCTCGGTGGCCGTCATCGAAGGCACCCGACTGTCGGTGGCCAACATCGGCGATTCCCGCGTCTACTGGTTTCCCGACGGAGGCGATGCCGTGCAGCTCACCGTCGACGACTCGGTCGCCCAAGTGCAGATGGCCGGAGGTATGACCCGTGCCGAGGCCGAGAACGGACCGCAGGGACACGCCATCACCCGCTGGCTCGGTCAGGACGCACCTGACCTGGTCCCGACGGTGGTCGAGATCGATCTCGCTGGCTCTGGGTGGGTGATGAACTGCTCCGACGGGATGTGGAACTACGCCTCCGAGCCCCAGGCGCTCGCCGACCAGATCGCAGCGGCGGGCACGAGTGACCCGCTCGAGCTGGCCCTGGCGCTCACGGCGTACGCCAATGCCTGCGGGGGTAGGGACAACATCACCGTCGCCCTGGCACGGCACAATGCCCCCATCACCGAGAGGGAGACCGATGGCTGAGTTCACCGCGAGCGTCTATCAGAACGAGTTCCTGCCTGACGGCGGCACCGACGTCAATGCGATCGTCACCGTGACGTGCACAGGAGCCGGCACTGCTGGCCAGACCGGCAGTGGCGCCGCAGGCGAGATCATCATCGTCGACACCTCCGGGTCGATGGGGCCGCAGACCATGGCCGCGGCGCGCGAGGCCGCCCAGGCTGCTCTCGACGAGATTCTCGACGGCACCTGGTTCGCCGTGATCGCGGGCTCCGACCGAGCGATGCTGGCCTACCCGCAGGTCTCATCGGGGGCCGGGATGGTGAAGATGGACGAGCGCACCCGCTCGGAGGCCAAGGCCGCCGTTGGGCGATTCGTCGGCAGTGGTGGCACTGCCATCTCCACCTGGCTGATGCTGGCGGGGCAGATCTTCGGCTCGGTACCGGAGGTGACCCAGCGGCACGCCATCCTGCTCACCGACGGTGAGAACCGTGAAGGTGGCAACAAGCTCGACGAGGCGATCCGGATGGCCACCGGGTACTTCCAGTGCGACTGTCGCGGCGCCGGCACCGACTGGCAGGTCGAGGAGATCCGCCGGATCGCTCAGGCGTTGCTCGGCACCGTCGACATCATCCCGGGCCCTGACCAGATGCAGGCTCAGTTCCAAGAGATGATGCGGGCCTCGATGGCCCGCGGAGTGGCCGACGCTCAGCTGCGCGTGTGGTCGCCCCAGGGTGCGCAGGTGCTGTTCGTGCGTCAGGTGGCACCGACCGTCGAAGACCTCACCACCCGCCGGGTCGAGGTGAACGCACTCACCGGTGGCTACCCCACCGGAGCCTGGGCTGACGAGTCGCGCGATTACCACGTCGCCGTCCGCGTGGCCGCCAAGGCGATCGGTCAGGAGCAGCTGGCCGCGCGGGTGCAGCTCGCCATCGGTGACAACGTGCTGGCTCAGGGCCTGGTCAAGGCGACGTGGTCGGGTGATTCCGAGCTGACCGCCAAGATCGACCAGCAGGTTGCCCACTACACCGGGCAGACCGAGCTCGCGGCGATGATCCAAGAGGGGCTGGCCGCCAAGGCGTCCGGCGACGCCGCCACGGCCACCACCAAGCTCGGCCGGGCCGTGCAGCTGGCTGCGGCCACCGGCAACGACGAGGCCACGGCCAAGCTGAAGAAGGTCGTCGACGTGCAGGATGAGAAGGAAGGCACCGTCAAGCTCAAGGCGGCGATCGACAAGGCCGACGAGATGGCGCTCGACACCGCTTCCACGAAGACCACCCGGATCAAGAAGTGAAGTGCCCGTCCGGTCACGAGACCGTCTCGACCGATTACTGCGATACCTGCGGACTCGCAGTCGACCCGAACGCGCAGGATGCCGGCGGGTCGACCCCGCCCGCCGATTTGCCGCCGACCGAGGCGATCCCGAAGCCGAGCGCCGACACCTGCCCCAACTGTCAGGTGGCCACGCCCGCCAACGCACTCTTCTGCGAGAGCTGTGGCTACGACTTCACCACGGGCTCGCTCCCGCGGCCGTTGAGCTCGACCAGCTCGCTCGACCTACCGTCCGCGTCCATGGCGGGTCCAGCCCCGGCTACTGCCTCGGCGCCCGAAGCCGACAGCAACCCGTCCCCGGCGCCCTCCGACGCGTGGGTAGCCGAGATCTGGATCGACCCAGACTGGTACGCCGACCAGCAGAGCACTGACCCGCTGCCGTCGCCCGGCGTCCCGACCGTCGTGCCGCTCAAGCACACGTCGGTGTTGATCGGCCGCGCCTCCAAGAGCCGCGGCATCCATCCTGATCTCGACCTCGACAGCGACTCCGGCATCAGCCGCCGCCACGCCCAGCTCACCCACGACGGCAGCCGCTGGTTCGTCGAAGACCTCGGTTCCTCCAACGGCACCTATGTGGGCGGGTCCGCCGGCACCCTTCCGAAAGACCCGATCATCGCCGGCAAGAAGTTCGAGATCGGCGGCGGCGACAAGGTCTACCTCGGCGCCTGGACCCGCATCGTGCTCCGCAAGGCCGCCCCCGGCGAGGTCTGACCCGTTGGTCGAGCAGCGAGCGCTAGCGAGCGTCGTCGAGACCCAGTGAGTTGATTGGGGTGGTCGTGTGGGTTGCGGAGGTCTCGACGACGTGCTCGCCTCGGTCGTCGAGTAGCGCCGTGAGGAACGAGTGGTGCGTATCGAGACGCGGTGTGTCGAGAGTCGGCCTCGTGTGGACGGCGCCGTCTCTTGTCTCGCCGCATCTCGGTACGGCCGTCGCGACTTCGTGCCTCAGCCGTGACGTCCTACTCGATGACCGATGATGAAGCGCCGTCTCTCGTCTCGCCGCATCTCGGTATGGC
>JBAUWM010000105.1:0-3734 GCA_049583775.1 Nocardioides sp. | reverse complement strand
GGCCAGTCGGCGTCCACACCGTGGCTGGCGCGCTCGCGCTCGTCATCTGGACGACGTTTCTCGTGCTCGGCGGCCGGCTCGACGAGGACGTCGCGACGTTGCTCGGCCTGGCCGGGCTCGCGCTGTGGAGCGTGGTCTCTGTCGCTGGGTTGCTCATCCTCGCGCGGTGGCTGCCCGCGCGCGGCAAGCACGCCGCCTCGAGCGCTGACGACGAGTGGACCGATGGTCCTGGGCTCTCGGTGCTCGGCCACGTGGGGATGGTGGTCGGCTTCGCTGTCTTCACCTACGCCTACCTCGTGAAGGCGGTCTGAATGCACCGTCGCTCGTCGAGGCTCCTCATGGTGGCTGGGCTCGTCGCCGGCCTGGTCGTGCCGCTGCTCGCAGCGCCCGTGTCGGCGACGCCCGCCAAGGATCCAGCCGTGATTGGCCGCCGCGTCATCGGCACCTCGGTGCAGGGCCGGGACGTGGTGGCCTACCACCTGGGTGAGCCCGGCCGGCCGGACGCCGACACCGTCGTGCTGCTCTCGACCATGCATGGCGACGAGCCGGACACCCGAGACATCCTGCGCGCGTTGATCGACGGCCCCGAAGTGATCGGCCTCGACCTCTGGGTGGTGCCGACCTACAACCCCGACGGCTACGCGCGTCGGACCCGTCAGAACGGTCGCGGCGTCGACCTGAACCGCAACTTCCCGGAGAACTGGCGCCCCCTCGACGGCCGCTACGAGAGCGGACCACGGCCGGCCTCGGAGCCGGAGACCCGGGCGATGATGGCCTTCTTGAAGCAGGTCGACCCGGACTGGATCTTGAGCTTTCACCAGCCCTTGAACGGTGTCGACACGGACACCAAAGACCCGGCGTTCGCCCGCCGTGTGGCGCGGGTGCTCGAGCTGCCCACCACGCGGCTCGACTGTCGCGGCACGTGCCACGGCACGTTGACCCAGTGGTTCAACGCCCGCTTCGACGGCGTGGCGCTGACCGTCGAGTACGACGCGAACCCGAGCCGGAGACGAATGCGGGTGGTGGCCCCCGATCAGGTGCTGCGGATCTTCCACGCGGTCCGCGGCTACGTCGGAGCCGAGCCGCTGAGTGGCTAAAGCCGGTCGGTGGTGCGGTGGGTCACCTCGATAGGGGATAATGGACGACGAGCGGCCGACGCGTGTCTGCCGCTCGTCTGCACGATGATCAATCCAACGTAGGAAGAGGTGCCGCATGGCGGCGATGAAGCCGCGGACCGGCGACGGTCCGCTCGAGGTCACCAAGGAAGGCCGAGGCATCGTCATGCGCGTGCCGCTCGAAGGCGGTGGCCGACTCGTGGTCGAGCTCAACGCTGAGGAGGCCGGCAACCTGGGCGACGCCCTCAAGGCCGTCGTCGGTTGACGTCTCGATCGACTGCAGCACCCTCTCTTCCCAGTCAGGTCTCACCACCTGACGTCGCGCTGAGCCAGCAAGCCCCGCACAGCATCGGTGGCGTCGACGTCGTCGCGCTTCCGGTGCTCCCGGCGGACCCCGAGGGCGGCGCGCCGCTGCTCGGACCAGGCTCGGCCGAGCTGGCCGAGGCTCTTGGTCTCGATCTCGTTGGGATCGCTGAGTCGGCCGGCCTGGTGGGCAAGGTCGGCGAGGTCATCTCGGTTCCGATCCCGCTCGGCGGTCCGCAGAGCCCAGACCTCCGTCTGGTGCTGCTGGTCGGGGTCGGCGGCCAGTCGCCCACCGACCTGCGCCGGGCCGGGGCTGTGGTGGCCCGCGCTGCGCGCGACCGTCAGGCCGTGGCCACGACGATCCCCGCGCTCGACCCGGAAGCGGGCATCGAGGCGTTCGTGGTCGGCGCGATGCTCGGCTCGTTCGCATTCAGCTGGCGCAGCCGGCCCGCCGAACACCAACCGGTCAAGCAGCTGGTGCTCACCGGGCTGCCGGCCGCCAGCGAGAAGATCGACCGCGCCGCGCTCAGCCGCGCCGTCGCCGTCGGTGGGGCCGGATGGCGTTCGCGCACCCTCGCGACGGTGCCCTCCAACCTCAAGAACCCGGCCTGGCTTGCCGAGCACGCGCAGCAGGTGGCCGACGAGCACGGCCTGGTGTGTCGAGTCTGGGACGAGAAGCAGCTCGCCGCCGAGGGTTTCGGCGGCATCATCGGCGTCGGCCAGGGCTCGGCCACCCCGCCGCGTCTGATTCGACTCGACTACAAGGCAGCGAAGTCGAACCGGAAGACGCCGACCGTCGTGCTGGTTGGCAAGGGCATCACCTTTGACACTGGCGGCATCTCCATCAAGCCCGCGCAGGGCATGGTCAGCATGAAGCGCGACATGACAGGCGGCGCGGTCGTCATCTCGACGATGGCGGCGCTCGCCGCAGTCGGTTGTCCGGTCAACGTGATCGGCCTGGTGCCCGCCGCCGAGAACGCGGTCTCGGGTAGGGCAATGCGGCCCGGCGACGTGCTGCGCCATTACGGCGGCCGCACCACGGAGGTCACGAACACCGATGCCGAAGGCCGGCTCGTGCTCGCCGATGCATTGGCCTATGCCGTGGCCGAGCTGGACCCTGCAGTGCTGGTCGACGTCGCCACGCTGACCGGCGGTATCAAGGTTGCTCTCGGTCAGCAGGTCGGTGGCCTCTTCGCCAACAACGACGCGCTCGCCGCGACGCTGCTCGACGCCGGCACCTCGGCTGGCGAACCGCTCTGGCGCTTCCCGCTGTATGCCGGCTACGAAGACAAGCTGTCGTCAAAGGTTGCTGACGCCGACAACGCCGGCGGTGGCGCTCAGGCCATCACGGCCGCGCTGTTCCTCCAACACTTCACCGGCTCGGTGCCGTGGGCTCACCTGGACGTGGCGTCGGTCGGCGACGTGCCAGCCGACCATTACGAGTGGACCGAGGGGCCCTCCGGCTTCGGCGCCCGGGTGCTGCTCGCCTGGCTCGGCGCCGCAGACCCGCTCGCGGGTGTGAAGCAGGCGTGAACGGCCTGACCGTGCGCTGGTCGCTGGTCGACGCAGCCCCGGGCACGCTCGATGAACTCGCGGCTTACGTCGAGTCGACGTCGTACGCGCGGTTCACTGGCATGAGCAACCTGCACATCAAGACCTGGCGCGCGGTGCCGGGCGAGTGGTTCGAGGGCTGCTACGTGTTCGTCAGCGACGAGGCGCGCGCTGAGTTCCAGGAGAGTTTCAGCGCCGAGGCAGACACTGCGCCGGGCTCGAAGATCGTCGGTTCGCCGCCGGTCTTGATCGAGGCCTGCGAGATCGTGGCGACAGCTGAAGGCTGGGACGGTTTCGTCGCTCGTCCGCGGTTCTGATTGAGGTTGCTGGGTGGCTTTCAGCATCTCGATACGCCCCTCGTTCCTCGGGGGCTACTCGATGACCGAGCGGGTTAGCTGGCCTTCTTCTTGGCAGCCGACTTCTTCGTCGCGGTCTTCTTGGCCGGGGCCTTCTTCGCAGCAGTCTTCTTCGCTGTCGTCTTCTTGGCCGGCTTCGAGTCGGCCTCGTCGTCGGCGTCTTCGCCACGGGCTGACTTGGCTGCCTTCACCGAGCGCTGAAGGGCCGCGAGCAGGTCGACCACCTCGCCGGAGGACTTCGTGGAGGTGGGCGTGCGCTTGATCTCGCCGCCCTCGATCTTGGCCTTGACCAGGCTCTGCACGGCTTCGGCGTAGTCGTCCTCGAAGTCGCTCGAGTCGAAGTCGCCGGCCAGGGTCTCGACGAGCATGTTGGCCATCTTCACTTCCGAGTCCTTGATCTCTCCGGTCT
>JBAUWM010000104.1:0-2158 GCA_049583775.1 Nocardioides sp. | reverse complement strand
GGCGCCGCCCGCCGACGTTCCCACACCGCGATCGGCGCCGCGGCTGCTGTCGCCGCGGTCGCCATCTCAGGGGCGGTGGTCACCGACACGTCCGGGATGCGCCCCTCGCTCGACCGCTCGTCCACCGGCAAGCCACAGGCCGACCGTTCGCTGTCCCCCGAAGAACCGGCCACCCTTCCCGAGACCAGCTTGGTCTCGTCATCGCAGGTCTCCAGCCGCTACGACGACCGCGCCTGGCTCACCGAACGCACCGGAGACAACGAGGGCGGTACCGGCCGAGTGGTTCCGTGCCAGGCCGACCGCTTCGCCGACCCGAGTGGAGCTGCTGCACTGGTGCGGGTGTTCCGCGCCACCGAGTCGGCGTCGCGACCCCCCATGAGCGCGACGCAGCTGACCGAGGCGTCCGCGTCGTCCAAGGCCGCGCGCCGCACGTTCCGCACTACCGCCAAGTGGTTTGCCGGGTGCGCCGAGCCACGGGTGCAGCTGCTCTCGACCAGGGCGCCTGCCGCGGTCGGCAACGAGTCGGTGCAGATGGTGCTGCGCTCATGGAGCCGACCGGTGACCACCTACGTGGTCGGCGTGGCTCGCACCGGCAGTTACACGACCACCACGTTCGTCGAGATCGACGGCGACGCCAAGCCCGACAAGACCGCCGCCGTCGGGCTGCTCGGCGACGCGGTCAACGGTCTTTGCCAGCTGGACGCCGGCGGCGCCTGCGCACCCGACGAACCCGACGTGCCGTTCCGCGACCCGCTTCCGGTCGGCATGTCACCCGCGATGCTCTCCGAGATCGATCTGCCGCCGGTGCGCCGCGTCTCTCTGCCGTGGGTCGGCACCGAACCGCGCCGTGCCCGCACCAATGACGCGTCGTCCGCCTGCGACGACACGTCGTTCGAGGGACGCTTCCGCAAGGCGCGGTTCAGCCGCAGCGCCACTCGCACGTTCGTCATTCCCGAGGCCGACCTCTCACAAGAGTTCGGGCTCACCGAGACGATCGGGTCGCTGCCGGGACGGACTGCCGGCGCGCTCATGGAGCGGGTGCGCACCGAGCTCGCTGGCTGCTCCGACCGCGACCTCAACACGGTGGTCGAGCTGGTCGCCCGAAGCGATGACGGCCCCCGGTCGCTGAGCGCCTGGCGGTTGCGGATCGACGTCACCGAGCGACGCACGGTCACCTTCTGGATGGCCTTCTACCGCGATGGGCCCTCAGTCGGACAACTCGGCTTCATCCCCGACGGAGTGCACGACCTGCCCGCCGGAGCGTTCGTTGCGATGGCTCAGCGCGCCCTCGAGCGTCTCGGCCAGCTGCCGCCACCCGACTGAGCGCTCGCGACGGCTGTCGCGATTTCTTGCCCTCAGCGTGCAACCGTGAGCAGAGCCCACGCGTATCCCTCACAACAGCACCTGACGACGAGAGGAGGGCCGGCATGGACGAGGCGGAGTTCGACGAGTTCTACACAGCGTCGCTGCGACGCGTGACCGGTCAGGTCTATGCCCTGATCGGCGACCTGGACGAGGCGCAGGACTGCGTGCAGGAGGCGTTCGTTCGGGCGTGGGCCCATCGCCGCAAGCTGGAACGTGCCGATCATCCCGAGGCCTGGGTGCGGGTCACGGCCCACCGCATCGCGATCAGCCGATGGCGGCGCACGGTGCGTTCGCGGCGCAGCCCCGACCGAGCGCTCGAGCTCCGCAGTCAGCTTCCCGAGATCGATCCATCGCATGTCGCGCTGGTCGAAGCCTTGCGTCAGCTACCCGAGGCGCAACGGCACGCCATCGTGCTGCACCACATCGCCGACCTCCCGGTGCACCAGGTGGCCTCCGAGGTCGGCGCACCCGAAGGCACCGTCAAAGCCCGGCTGAGTCGAGGCCGCGCCGCGCTGGCCACGCTGCTCGCCGACGACGCCAGCACCGGTCCCACCACCGGCCCCACCACCGGCCTCCAGGGAGGAGCGAGCCATGTCTGACCAGCCCGACGAGATGAACGATCGACTACAGAACTTCGACCTGGGAGCCAGCATGACGCCTCTCTCCGCCGGTGAGATCCGCCGCCGTGGCGACCGCCTGCGGCGCCGCAACCGAGGCTTGGGCACCGCTGCCGCGGCGCTAGCCGTTGCCGCCGCGATCGCGATCCCGGTCGGCGTGCTGGGCAACGACGCAG
>JBAUWM010000103.1:0-5493 GCA_049583775.1 Nocardioides sp. | reverse complement strand
AGACCGGCGCGTCGGAGCCGAGCACGAGGCGCACGCCGGCGTCGAGCATCCAGCGGAACGCGAACGTCCGTTCTGCGCGGCCAGGCCAGATCTGCTCGGTGAGGTCGCGGTCGTCGAGCAGGTGCGCGGGCTGGACGCTGGCGCGGAGGCCCAGCTGGGCGATGCGGGTGACGTCGGCGGCATTGACCAACTGAGCGTGCTCGATCGAGCCCCGGGCACCGGTCGCGGCATAGGCGTCGAGGGCGGCCGCCACGGCCGCGTCTCCGATCGCGTGCGTCGCGACGCGCAACCCCGACATGTGGGCGCGGGCGAGCAGCGACTGCAGCTCGTGTGGCGCCAGGTTGGGTGCTCCGCTGGGCTGGCCGGGCGCCCCGCCGTCGGCGTACGGCTCACAGCACCAGGCAGTACGGGTGTTCAGCGACCCGTCGCTGATGATCTTCAGGGGCCCCATGGTCAGCCGGTTGTCACGTTCGTCGAGCGGTTGGCCCGTGCGTCGACCCGCCTCGATCACTTGCTCGAGACGGTCGCCGTAGGTGGCCATCCGGATGCGCAGCAGGTCACACCCGTGTTGCCAGCGCTCGAGCCAGTCCTCGGCCCCACCGGCGAACTCGAGGTCGACCAGTCCAACCACTCCTTGGGCTGCGGCCGCCTCGAGCGTCGCCCGGTAGGCCGCAGGCAAGGTGTCGTCATCGCCGGTCAGGTGAGTCAACAGCTCGTAGGCCGCGAACCACTCGTTCTCACGCACGACGTCGTCTCGCGTGCCGAGGCCGAGTGCGGCGAGCGCTGCACTGTTGAGCCAGGCATGGTGGGCATCGCCGGCGATCAGCACCACCGGCGTGACGCCCGAGACGTCGTCCAACTCAGACACGGTGACGTCTCGGCTCCAGACGGCCGGTCGGTGGCCGAACCCGATCACGGGTCGGCCGGGCTCGTCGGAAACCCGCTGGGCTACCAGCGCGACGGCCTGCTCGGGCGAGGCCAGCGCGGAGGTGTCGAGCCGCGACCGGGTGAGCGTCCACTGGCCCAGATGCGTGTGCTGGTCCCAGATTCCGGGGATCAGCCAGCGCCCCGCGGCACTGACCTCCTCCACGCCGTCGGGACGCTCGAGCCGGTGCCCCACGGCGACGACCCGGCCCTCGGCGACACGGACGTCCACCGGCTCGGTCGGCTCGTCGCCCGCCGCAATCGGCACGAGACGGGCGTCACGAAGCAGCAGGTGACTCATGCTCCGGACGCTAACCGACGCCGTCACACCCCTCCGAGTCAGACCCGAGCAGCGAGCACACTCCAGCCAGGGTGCGCCTATCGTCGTGGGTGTGAGGGGTCGGATGATGCCGCTGCCGACGACCCTCGTCGCACTGGCTGCGCTGGCCGTCCTTGCGGGGCTCACCGCCTGCAGCGGCTCCGACCCGGCTCCGGGCCCGGCGCCGAGCTCGCCTGCTGTGCCGACGACCGCGCAGGAACCGCAGCCGGACTTCGACCTGGCCCTGAGCACACCGGTCGAGGACTCGCTCTACCCGGACGTGGGCGATCCGGGCGTCGACGCGCTCCACTACGACCTCGACCTCACCTGGGATCCGACGACCGACACTCTCACCGCCGACGAGGTGCTCACCTTCCGCGCCACCGCCGACGCCAGCGAGGTGCGCCTCGACTTCGCCGAACCCCTGCGCATCACTGCCCTCCGGCTCAACGGGCGACTGGCGGCCTCGGCGCGCGAGGGCAAAGACCTCGTGGTGCAGTCTCCTGTGCGCGCCGACCGCCGCTACCGGCTGGCCATCACGTACACCGGCACGCCGCAACCAGTGCGGGCGCCCACGACGCGCGACGACCTGCTCACGACCGGGTTCACGATCGACGACGAGCATCAGGTGTGGACGATGCAGGAACCCTTCGGTGCCTACACCTGGTACGCCGTCAACGATCACCCGTCTGACAAGGCGCTCTACGACTTCGCCTTGCACGTGCCAGCGCCGTGGACCGGGATCGCCAACGGCCGGCAACTGTCGGCGCGCACACAGGACGGCGTCCGCACCACGACGTTCCACCTGGCTGAGCCCGCTGCGGCCTACCTGGTGACGCTCGCGTTCGGGGCCTACGACCAGCGCGAGGAGAACGGACCCGGGGGCGTGCCGATCACCTACTGGACTCCCGCCGGCGACGACCGCTTCGACGCCGGCCTGCACACCGCACCTGCGGCGATGCGCTGGCTCGAGAAGTACCTCGGCCCCTATCCCTTCGAGACGGCCGGGTTCGTGGTCGTCGACTCCGACAGCGGCATGGAGACCCAGACCCTGATCACGCTCGGCAACACGCGGTACTCCACGTCGCCGGCCGTCGTGCTGCACGAGCTCGCCCACCACTGGTACGGCGACCAGGTGACACCGTCGGACTGGCGCGACGTGTGGATGAACGAGGGCATGGCCTCCTACCTGCAGCTGATGTTCACCGCCGAGCGCGACGAACGCGAGCTCGACAACGTGATGTACGGCTATCTCTCCGCCGACGCAGGGCTCCGCGAGGACTTCGGCCCACCCGGCAACTACGACCCGACGGAGTTCGGCTCGTCGAACGTCTACTACAGCGCTGCCCTGCTGTGGCACGAGATTCGCGAGCGGCTCGGCGACGAGGCGTTCTTCTCCGTGGTGCGCGCGTGGCCAGCCTCGCAAGACAACCAGAGCAGCGACCGGGAGACGCTGCTGACGTTTCTCGAGCGCGAGTCGGGCGTGCAGCTCGACGATCTGTGGGACGCCTGGCTGCTCAGCCCCACCACGCCCGAAGCGGCCTTCGAGCAGTAGCCGTCTCCGCTCTCAGCGCAATGGGTTGCTGCCCGTCAGGATGCCGCTGCACGGTGGACCCATGCGCGTTCTGGTGCTCGGTGGCACGGTGTTCTTGTCACAGGCGGTCGCGGCCGAGGCCGTCGCTCGGGGGCACGAGGTCGTGTGTGCCTGCCGGGGCGCGTCGGGCTCCGTGCCCGCTGGTGCCCGCTTGGTGCGCTGGGACCGTGGGGCTGGCGAGCCGGCGCCGGTCGACGAGGTGGGGCCGATCGACGCGGTCGTCGACGTCGCTCGACACCCCTCGTGGGTGCGCGCCGGCGTTGCCGCTTTCCCCAGTGCTCACTGGGTGTTCGTCTCGACCATCAACGTGTACCTCGACAACGCGACGCCCGGCGGCACACCGGCGACGAGCGCGTTGCTCGAACCGATCCACACTGACGAGGACGTCAGCAGTGGGCCTGAGGTCTACGGCGCGATGAAGGTCGGCTGCGAGGTCGCGGTGCGGGAGGGAACGGCGTCTGCGATGGTCGTGCGGCCGGGGCTGATCAGCGGACCCGGCGACCCGACGGGCCGGTTCTCCTACTGGCCGGAGCGGATCGCGGCGGGCGGGGAGGTGCTCGTGGGCGGCGAGCCGAGCGACGCCGTCCAGGTCATCGACGTGCGCGACCTCGCGTCGTGGATCGTGACCGCTGCCGAGCAGCGCACGACTGGCGTCTACGACGGGGTCGGCGGCAGCACGCCGTTCGCCGAGCTGCTGCACGAGATCGCGACCGGCGTCGGGGTGACGCCCGACCTGACATGGGTGCCCACCGAGCACCTGACTGAGCATGGCGTCGAGCCGTGGGCGGGGCCGCGCGGACTACCGCTGTGGCTGCCACGGCCGGAGTACGACGGCATGCTCGCCCGCGATGCCTCGCCGTCGTACGCCGCGGGCCTGGTGACCCGGCCACTGCGCGAGACGGCGCACGACACGCTCGCGTGGCTGAACGCCGAGCCCGACGCCGTCCGCACGGGCCTCTCCCGCGAGGTCGAGGCCGAGGTGCTGGCCGCGTGCCGCGAGCGCGGTTAGCCTCCCGACATGTTTCGTGAGCCGCACGAGAACGTGGCGACCGTCTTGGTCGACCCGCTGGTGCTGCACGATCTCGAGCTCGAGCTGATGGTGCTCGACCTGCGGGTCTGGCCCGTGGCCACCGCGCCGATCTGCGAGGACGGTCCGCGGCGCGCCTTCCAGATCCGGCGCCGCCTCGTCGAGGCCAAGCGCGGCGCGTGGGACGCCGCCGCCACCTGGACACCGGTGTGGATCTCGTTCGGTGAGAGTTGGTACGTCGACGACGACCCGCTGCCGTGGGCAGCCCACCGCACGCTGTGGAGCAAGCTCGAGGAGCACACCGCGCACGTGCGCTACCGGCGCAGACTCGGCGGCGTCCCGAAGCTCGCGATCCGTCACGAGCAGCCCAGCGACCGCTGACCCGTCACATCTCGCGCGACGTCGCGCTAGCCTGCCGCGCATGGCACGCCCGACCGCGCACGACCTGATCACCCTCGTGCTCGACGCCGACTCGTGGACCTCCTGGGACGTCGCGCCCGTGCGTTCTGCCATCAGCGACAGCTACGCCGCCGAGCTCGTCGCCGCGACTGAGAAGAGTGGCGTCGACGAGTCGGTGATCACCGGCGAAGGGTCGATGCGCGGTCGTCGAGTGGCAGTGATGCTGGGTGAGTTCGGCTTTCTCGCCGGCTCGATCGGCCGGGCGTCGGCCGACCGGATCGTCGCCGCCGTCGAGCGCGCGACCCGCGAAGGGCTGCCCCTGCTCGCTGCGCCGGTGAGCGGCGGCACCCGGATGCAGGAAGGCACACCCGCGTTCGTGCAGATGGTGCGCATCTCGCAGGCGGTCGCTGCGCACAAGTCGGCGGGGCTGCCCTACCTCGTCTACCTGCGGCACCCGACCACCGGCGGCGTGATGGCGTCGTGGGGGTCGCTGGGGCACGTGACCGTCGCAGAACCCGGCGCCTTGGTCGGCTTCCTCGGACCGCGTGTCTACTCCGCGCTCTACGGCACCGACTTTCCCGAAGACATCCAGACCTCGGAGAACCTGTACGCCCGAGGCATCATCGACGCCGTCGTGGCGCCCGAAGACATCGCCGACATCCTCGACCGGGCGCTCGCTGTCCTGTTGGCCCCACGGTCGGGCGTGCCCACGTTGCCCGAGCCCGTCGACATCGAGATCCCCGACGTCGAGACGTGGGATGCCGTCACCCGCTCGCGTCGACCCGACCGTCCGGGCGTGCGCCGATTGCTCAAGTATGCGGCCGCTGACGTCGTGCCGCTCAACGGAACCGGCCAGGGCGAGAGGGACCCCGGCTTGCTGATCGCGCTGGTGCGCTTCGGCCAGTCGCCGTGCGTGTTCTTGGGCCAGGATCGGCGCGGGCAGACCGCCGACCACCCGATGGGTCCCGAGGCACTGCGGGAGGCACGGCGCGGGTTCCGGTTGGCCTCCGAGCTCGGGCTGCCGTTGGTGACCGTGATCGACACCCAAGGTGCGGCGTTGTCGCCGGAGGCAGAGAACGGTGGGCTGGCCGGAGAGATCGCGCGCTGCCTGGCCGAGCTTGTCTCGTTGCCGGCCCCCACGTTGTGCCTGATGCTCGGCGAGGGCAACGGCGGCGGCGCCCTGGCGTTGTTGCCGGCCGACCGGGTGATTGCGGCCCAGCACGCGTGGCT
>JBAUWM010000102.1:0-5566 GCA_049583775.1 Nocardioides sp. | reverse complement strand
CCTGCAGGTCTACCCCGCCTTGGGCAGGCGGCGTTCAGTCGCCAAGCGGTTGAGCATTCTGCGCTCCGGCCAAGCGACGGACGTGGTGGCCGGCGGAGAGCCCTGCGTCGCCAGCCGCATGCTGGAAGCCGTGACTGAAGGCGTGATCCAGGTCGAGACAGACCTCCTGCAATATGCCGAGTCGTACTACTTCCTCGAAGAGGAGGAAGAGATGTCGCTGGCCGCGACCCTCCCCTACGCGCTGGAGCTGGTGGGCGCCGGAAGGGCGTCATCCTCGCGGGAGGTGCGCCACGCAGCCGAGATGCTCGCTGCGGCCGTCGAGAGCCTCGCAGGGAGGGTGGACCGCGCCTACCTCGGGACCGGGTGCCCGACCCCGGAGGTGCTCGCGTCCTACAGCTCCGACCACGGGTTCGGTCGCCACGCATGATGACGGAGGCTCCGAGAACGGCTCTTCCATGACCCTCGATGTGCTGCTTGTCGCGGTCGGTGCGCTCGGTGTGCTGGTGGCAGCCTTGTCTGCGCGCATCAGGCGGCTGCCGCTGTCCGAGCCGCTCCTGGCGTTGGTGGTAGGCGTGTTGCTCGGCCCCGAGGTGTTCGGTGCCTTGCCTCTGCCACCGATCACCGCCGAGCACGGGGTCGTTCACGACGCGACCCGGGTCCTCCTGGTGATCTCGGTGATCGGGGTCGCGCTGCGTTACCCCTTCGGTTCGGTGCGCTCACAGCTGCGGCCGGTCGTGATCCTGCTGTTGGTGGCACTGCCCGCTATGGCTCTGATCTCCACGGGCCTGGCCGCCGGCATCCTCGGAGTCGCGCTGGGGGCTGCGCTGATGCTCGGTACGGCGATCTGCCCTACTGACCCGGTCCTGGCATCCAGTGTGGTCACGGGCAGGCCCGCCGAGAAGGATCTGCCCTCACGTGACCGGCAGATCCTCTCCTTGGAATCGGGCGCCAACGACGGTCTCGCGCTGCCGTTCGTGCTCGCCGCTGTGGCCCTAGCGGGACCCATGACCGCGGGGCAGGCGGTTGCGGAGGCACTGTGGCAGGTGCTGGGCGCGGTCGCCCTCGGCGTGCTCGCCGGTTGGCTCGGCGGTCGAGCACTGAGGGCTGGCGAGAACCATGGGGCGACGTCCCACGGTCCGATGCTGCTGTTCACCGTCCTGCTCGCCCTGCTCGTGCTGGGACTGTCAGGCGTGCTCCACCTCGACGGTGTCCTGGCCGCCTTCGTGGCCGGTCTCGCCTTCAACCTGACCAGCACCGGCAGCGAGCGGACGGCGGACCTGGAGATCGACGAGGCGGTGAACCGGTTTGCGGTCCTTCCGGTGTTCGTCCTGCTGGGCGCCACCATTCCGTGGACCGTGTGGGACGAGCTGGGCTGGGCCGGAATCCTTCTCAGCCTCGCCGTGCTCCTGCTGCGTCGAATCCCCGTACTGCTACTGCTCAAGCGTCCGCTCCACCTCGGCTGGCCGGACGCGCTGTACCTGGGTTGGTTCGGACCGGTCGGTGTCTCGGCCGTGTTCTACCTGACCCTCGAGGCCCAGGAGCTCGATCTACCCGACATCGTCCTGGGCGCCGGGATCATGATCGTGGTCACGAGCACCGTGGCCCATGGCCTGACGTCCACGGCCGGACGCCTGCTCTACCGACGCCTGACGAACGAGACCACAGCCGGGCAGGAGCACCAGGCATCCGGGTGAGGGCGCTCGTGCCAAGATCCCTGACATGGCTATCGACCCGCGAGGCACCGACCTGAAGCGCTATCTCCAGGAGGACCCCGGCGGACCGGTCGTGATGCTAAATCTGTTGCGGTTCGCCGAAGGCGGTCGCGACCTGTACGACCAGTACGCCCGAGCTTTGGAGACGACGTTCCTCCCGCGTTACGGCGGTGAAGTCCTCTTCGCGGGTGATGGGTCGACGTCGCTGGTCGCCGAGGCGGGACAGAGCTGGGACGCCGTCCTGCTAGTGCGCTACCCATCGCGAGATGCGTTCACCCGGATGGTCGCCGATCCGGAGTACCAGGAGGTGACTGACCTCAGGAGCCGAGCGCTGACCGAAGCCGTTCTTCAGTCGACGACTCCATGGACCTGAACCGCTGCGGGTGTAGTCGACGATTCCCGTGCGATCCCGGCGGTTCTCACCCGGGCTGATGTCAGCCCCTAGTTGAGGACTCGTCGGCCCCGAGGTCCTTGTCCATGAACTGACGGGCCACTGCCACGTCGGTCGAGGAGTGGGCAACGATGGAGAGGCTCACGGCGAGGGCCGTCAGGTGGAACAGCTCGTCGGCCAGGTCGATGCCCGACTCCAGCACGATGAGTCCGTACACGACCGAGGCGAAGCCCTTGGGGCCGAACCACATGGCAGCCGCCTGTTCGCGCATGCCAAGACGGGAGCCCAGGAAGGACAGCCAGAGCGCAGCCGGCCGTGCGATGACCAGGGCGAGGACGGCGAAGGCCCATCCCGTCCACGCGATCTCCTCGACCAAGAACGTGGGAGTCATCAGGGCGGCGAAGACCAGGACTGCCACCAGCTTCAGCTGTTCGGCTACGAGCTCACCCAGTTGCTCGAACTCGTGACGGAACTCCTCCGACATCGTCGCGACGGTTGCGCCGGCGGCGAAGGCGCCGAGGAAGAGGTTGGCATGCGTGGTCAGGCACAGCCCCAGCACCAGCAGCCCTATGGCTGCCGGGATCAGGGGCTGCAGGTGTCGGACGCTGGCGAAGAAGCGCAGACGCTCCAGCCGTAGCACGAGCCATGGCACGGCAATGCCGATGCACACCCCGAAGGCCAGCTCACTGGCCAGCGTCCAACCGTTTGCTTCAGTGCCGCCTGCGGCGGCCAGCAGCACCAGGACGATGGGCAGCGCCAGACCGTCGTTCACACCGGATTCGACATTGAGGAGATGACGCAACCGCGGCGGCACTTCCTTGCGGCCGACGATGGCCGCGGCGAATACCGGGTCGGTGGGCGAGAGCACCGCACCCAGCAGCAGCGACTCGAGCCAGGGCAGACCAGCTACCCAGTGCGCCAACGCGGCGGTGATGATCAGTGTCAGCGGCAGCCCGAGAACCAGTGCGCGACCCGGCAGGCGCCAGGCGCGCCGTATGTCTCTCACTCCGACCCGCATCCCGTCGCTGTACAGAACCGAGAACAGCGCGAGCTCGGCCAGCACCGACACCGCCGGGTCACCGGACTGAACCTGGAGGATGCCCAAGACGCCCGGACCGAGGAGGAAGCCCCCAACCAGAAATAGCACTGCGGTTGACAGCACCGTTCGATTGGCGAGCTCAGACAGCAGTACCGCGACCACGAGCAACGCTGAGAAGCACACCAAAAGGGTCGGGATGTCCACGTTCTGTCCTATCTCGCGCGGGGCTCGCGTCGTACTTCGGTCGCTCCATCCAGAACCTGCCGTGGACGGGTTCGGCCAGAGAGTTCGTCGGCTAGCGCCGTCAAAGATTCGACGGTGAGATCGGGAGCCTGGAAGTGGTCGGGGTAATGGCCACCACCACGGTTGAGCCAGGCCGCGGCCAGCCCAGCACGCGCCGCACCGTCGATGTCCCACGGGGGACCGGCGACTAGCATCGCGTCACTCGGTTCCACCTCGCACCGCTTGAGTGCATAGGCGTACGCCGCCGCTGCCGGTTTCCACAAGGGCGCGTCCTCCACAGACAGCAGCGCGTGGAAGTACCCCCGGATACCTGCCCGGTCGAACAGCGCCTCGGCGACCGAGGTGGAGCCGTTGCTGAGGGTGACCAGCTGGGTGGACAGCGCGTGCTCATTTGGCTGCCAGCCCGACTGGTAGGGAAGAACGAACAGCGGATCCTTCGAGACCGCGACCAGCCGGTGCACCAGGTACGCCATGAACACGACCAGCAGCACACCAGTCGCCAGGATGATCGGCCCCGTGTACATCGCGTTCCCCTCTGTGACCTCTCCGGAATGGAACTCAGGATGGTTGCAGACCTCGAGATATCGAACCCGGAACCGGTCAGCGGTGCGGCTCGATCCGCAACAGGCCGAGCGCCGCCAACATACGGTGGAGTTTGTCGAGGTCGCCGGAGGCGCTGCCCTCGAAGTCGGGAACGGGACGCTGCTGCGCCTCCTCCTGGGTGGTGGCCGGGCCATTCTCCTCGATGTCCTCGACCAGCCAGTCCATCTCCTTGATCTCCTTGCGCTGGGCCTTGATGATCCCGTCGGCCAGCTCCCGGACACGTACGTCGTCGATGTCGGCCCGCTCGCTGGTCAAGATGGCGATGGAATGGTGCGGGATCATCCCGTTCATGTAGGCCTGGTCGTCGACCAGGACCTGGGACCGGGAGAGGTAGAGCCCACCGGCACCGAGCAGCAGCGCGACTGCTACGAGCACGACGTTGTAGGCGCGGTTCTTGTACATCATGCTGCGCATGAACGCGAACATCACCAGCGCCATGGCGCCAGCCATGAGCAGCGCCATGTAGAAACGCTCCTCGCTCCACCGCACATGGTCGAGAGCGAAGACATTGGAGTACATCAAGACGAACATCACCGCCGTGGAGGTGGCGATCATCAGCCCGAACCGCACATACATTCGCCGCTCGTGAGCCGTCCGCTCGTTCTCATTCTCGCCTTCGTTCGACTCGGTTGCCTCGGACGGTTGCTGGGGGTGCTGCGATGACATGGGATGCGTTCCTTCCGTTTGTAGGACGGGTCTGCGGTGGTCGCTTGTCGGGTGGGAGTCAGCCCTCTTCGTCGACCGGAGCACGCGACATCTCGATGAGCTGACGCAAGCAGTGCTGTCGAAGCGGTTCGGGGAACCCCTCGGCCAGCCGGTAGTAGACGACCCGACCGTCCTTGCGCCGCGTCACCAGTCCAGCGGTGCGCAGCACCCGAAGGCCGTAGGAGACCGCGTCCTCGCTCACCGACAGCGCCAGGGCCAGGTCGCCGACGCAGAGCTCCTCGACCACGTCGAGGGCGTACAACAACCGTGCGCGTGTGGGATCGGCCATCAGCGGCAGCACGCTGGTGAGCCGGTTACCCTCCTCGGCCGAGGGCAGACGGTCGCGCGCCATCGCTACCCGCTTGGGGTCGACCGGATGCTGGTGGCGCATGCCACCTCCGCCGCTCGAGTCGGGATGCTTACCCGACGCCTTCGCGTCCACGTCAGTCATGCCGGTGCCAGTACCCAGATATCCGTGTGTCGATGCGGATATACCTCGGCAGCTGGGTAACCCCACGGGTCTGCCCCGCCACAACGGCGGGCTAAGGAGGCGAATGGGGCTCGACCCTTGACCCTTCGTCGGTCTCGCTCTCGTCGCGTGCCTCGACGCCTTCATCGGGGTCTTCATGACCAGTAGATGGGCCGGACGCTCCGAGCCGCTCCCTGGCAACCCGCGATGCTCCAAGGCAACCGGGCGCACGGACCGCGGATCGCGGATCGCACCTGCTGAACAGGTAGATGATGACTTTGTGATGACCGAGTCAAGTGAGAAAGCTTTCAGGCTCGGCTCCCCAGAGGGAACCGAGCCTGAAATTCGTAGCGGGGGCAGGATTTGAACCTGCGACCTCTGGGTTATGAGCCCAGCGAGCTACC
>JBAUWM010000101.1:0-3149 GCA_049583775.1 Nocardioides sp. | reverse complement strand
GGCCGGCGTCGGCCAGCGCTCGAGCCACGCCTCGTGCACGGGCAGCACCCGGGACACCGGGGTCTGCTGCAACATGAACTCCGAGACGAGCACCGACCAGGCGCTCGCATGCGCTCCGCGCCAAGGCAGCTCGCGCGCGTGCTCGTCGTACCACTCGAGAAGCGGCGCCCACAGATCGCTGGCTGGTGCGGGCATGCTGAGATTCTGCCTCGGAGTGGCTCCCCGGTCGCAGCCGCCTTCGCAGCTAGCGTGGCCGACCATGGCGACCACTCGCGGACCGTTGCATCCCGCGGTCTACTGGCGTCGTCGCTTGTTCGTGCTCGGCACGCTCGTGGCGCTCGTGCTCACCCTGGTGAACATGGTGCGTGGAGGCGACGACGCTCCGCGCGCAGACGCGGAGGCCACGACGGTCTCCGGCGAGGTCGCACCAGCAAAGACTCCGTCGGTATCCCCGAAGAAGACAGGCCCAGGGAACAAGTCGGGCCAGGGGAAGAAGAAGGCGAAGCAACGGCCCATCGAGCCGCCCGAGCCCGTCCTCGCGACGCCCACCGGGCCCTGTGACGACGCGGATGTCGCGGTGAGCCCGTTTGTGGCTGGCGCCGTGGCCGGACGCCCGGTGACGATCACCCTGCAGTTGCGAACGATCGAGAGCGCCGCGTGCACATGGCGCGTGACCGCCAACCGCCTGGCACTGAAGATCTCGCGCGCCGGCGAGCAAGTGTGGGCGAGCTGGCAGTGCCCGACGCAGCTCGGGGTGCAGGACGTCGTGGTGCGCAGCGCGGTGACGGCCACGGTCAACGTGCCCTGGAACTCGCGGTACTCCGAAGGCGGCTGCCCGCGCGAGACGCCCTACGCCGGCGTCGGCACTTACGAGGTGACCGTCGCGGCGTTCGGCGGTGAGCCGTCCAGCGTCGAGTTCACGCTCGCTCAGCCAACGGTCGGCTCGCGCACTGCGGTGCCAGGTACGAGCGGTAAGGGTTAGTCCCGGAGGTCGAGCAGCCTGAGCGAGGAACGAGCGAGGGCGTCGTCGAGACCCCCGCAGCCCGCGTGCTCACCGTCCCCCACGGACGTGGTCTCTCGCCTCACCGGGTCTCGACATGCTCCCTCGCGGCTTCGTGCCTCAGCCGCGGTCGCTGCTCGACCACCGACGATCACTTCCTCGCGAGCTCGGGAGTGATCACACGTACCGTTCGAGAATCGTGGACTCGGCCAGTCGGCTGAGTCCTTCACGGACACTGCGGGCGCGGAGCTCGCCGACGCCTTCGACAGCTTGAAGGTCGTCGATGCCGGCGGAGAGCAGCTTCTGCAGGGTGCCGAAGTGGTCGACGAGGCGGTCGACGACGGGTGCCGGTAGGCGCGGCACCTTGGTGAGCAGCCGGTAGCCGCGCGGGGCGACGGCGCCGTCGAGGTGCTCGCCGGTGCCGAGGCCGAGCACCCGGGCGCTGGAGGCGGGGTCGACCAGCTCGGTGGGTGAGAGCGCTTCGAGACGGGTGAGCAGCTCGGCGGGCGTCTTCGATTTGCGGCCGCTGGGCACGTAGTCGCGAATGACCAGCTCGCGCTCGACGTCGACGCCGGTGATGAGCTCTTCGAGCTGGAGCGTGAGCAGGCGACCGTCGGTGCCGAGCTCGAGCACGTAGTCCTCGATCTCACTGGCGATCCGAGTGACCATCTCAAGCCGTTGGGCCACCACGGCGACGTCACGCACGGTGACCAGGTCTTCGACCTCGAGTGCCGAGAGTGTGCTCGAGACCTCGTCAAGGCGCAGCTTGTAGCGCTCGAGCGTGGCCAGGGCCTGGTTGGCGCGGGACAGGATCTGTCCGGAGTCTTCCAGCACGTGGCGGGTCTCACCCACGTAGGCCGCGATGATCTGCATCGACTGCGACACCGAGATCACCGGGAACCCGGTCTGCTTCGCCACCCGGTCGGCCGTGCGGTGCCGGGTGCCGGTCTCCTCGGAGGGAATCGTGTGGTCGGGCATCAGGTGCACCGCGGCGCGGCTGATCCGGGTGATCTCGCCGTCGACGATGATCGCGCCGTCCATCTTGGCGAGCTCGCGGAGTCCGGTGGCTGTGAACGGCACGTCGAGCACAAAGCCGCCGGTGGCGATCGACTCGACCGTGCGGTCATTGCCCAACACGATCAGGGCACCGGTGCGGCCGCGCAGGATCCGCTCAAGACCGTCGCGCAAGGGCATGCCGGGCGCGATCAGGGCGAGGGTCTCGCGTAGCCGGAGCTGCTCCTCGCTGCGGTCGGTGGTCATGGCGCTGACCCTATCCGGGGTCGACCACCTCAAGGGCGTGCTTGGTGCGCTCCACGAGATGAAGGACTCGCAAGGCGGTGAAGACGTCGGGCGCCTCGACGACTCGCATACCGTCGACCATGAGGTCGGAGGAGGACGGTCGCGGTCCGCCGGGGTGGGTGTGGGTGGCGGGCACAACGGCCATCGAGAAGCCGAGACGAGCGGCCTCGGCGAGGCGTTGTGGTTGGTCACGGATCCGGCGCAGTTCGCCGGCGAGCCCGATCTCGCCCATCGCGACGACGCCCTCGGGGGGCGGACTGACGAACGTGGCCGAAGCCAGAGCGACCGCGACGGCGAGGTCGCTGGCAGGGTCGGAGAGTCGGGCGCCCCCTACGGTCGAGGCGAACACGTCGTGCCCGTGCAGGCGGATGCCGCAATGCTGCTGCAGCACGGCCAGCACCATGGCGACCCGGGAGCCGTCGAGCCCCGAGGTGGTGCGGCGCGGCCGTTCCAAGGGCGACGGGGTCACCAGCGCCTGGACCTCGGCCAGCATCGGACGCCGACCCTCCATCATCACCGCCACGCAGGTGCCTGCGACCCGCCCGTGGTGCTGCTCGACGAACAAGCCCGTGGGGTCGGCTACCGCCGTGATGCCGTCCGGCCCGAGGTCGAAGCAGCCGACCTCGTCGACCGGTCCGAACCGGTTCTTGACCGCGCGGAGCATTCGGAACCGGGAGTTGCGGTCGCCCTCGAAGTGCAGGACGACGTCGACGAGGTGTTCGAGGACGCGGGGCCCAGCGATGCCGCCGTCTTTGGTGACGTGTCCGACGAGCACCGTGGCGATGTTGCGGGTCTTGGCGACGCGCACCAAGGCCGCGGCGACTTCCTTGACCTGCGTGACCCCACCCGG
>JBAUWM010000100.1:0-8276 GCA_049583775.1 Nocardioides sp. | reverse complement strand
GACCAGGTTTCCCCAGCCGGCCACCAGCTCGGAGTTGTTGCGGGTGACGAAGTCGGCCCACGTGAACGCGGCGTCCGAGGTCTCCGGACCCGCCGCGCAGATGAAGTAGCGCAGCGCGTCGGGGCCGTAGCGGGCCAGGAAGTCGCCGACGTAGATGACGTGGCCGCGGCTGGTGGAGAACTGCGCGTCGCCCATCGTGAGGTACTCGCTGGAGACGACCTCCGTGGGGAGGTTGAGCTCGCCGTACGTGCCGGGCTCGCCGCCCAGTGCGCCGCGACCGGAGTAGGCCAGGAGCTCGGCCGGCCAGATGACCGAGTGGAAGACGATGTTGTCCTTGCCCATGAAGTAGTAGGAGAGCGCCTCGGGGTCGTTCCACCAGTCGCGCCAGCGCTCGGGGTCACCGGACCGGCGGGCCCACTCGATCGAGGCCGAGAGGTAGCCGATGACCGCGTCGAACCACACGTAGAGCTTCTTGGTGGGCTGGTCGCGCCACCCCTCGAGCGGCACCGCGATGCCCCAGTCGATGTCGCGCGTCATCGCTCGCGGCCGGATCTCCTTGAGGATGTTCTGGCTGAAACGGATGACGTTGGGCCGCCACAGCCCGGTAGCGGCGCGCTCGTCGAGCCACTCCCCCAGGGCGTCCGCGAGCGCCGGCAGATCGAGGAAGAAGTGCTGGGTCTCGATGAACTCCGGGGTCTCGCCGTTGATCTTCGAGACCGGGTCGATCAGGTCGGCAGGGTCGAGCTGATTGCCGCAGGTGTCGCACTGGTCGCCCCGGGCGCCCCCCGCCCCGCAGATCGGGCAGGTGCCCTCGATGTACCGGTCCGGCAGCGTCCGACCCGTGGAGGGCGAGATCGCGCCGTGCGTCGTCTGCTCGACGAAGTAGCCGTTCTCGTAGACCCCGAGGAACAGCTCCTGCACGACGGCGTGGTGGTTACGCGTCGTCGTGCGCGTGTAGAGGTCGTAGGTGCAGCCCAACGCGGCGAGGTCCTCGGCAATCAACCGGTGGTTGGTGTCGGCCAGTTCCTGTGGGGTCACCCCGGCCTCGTCGGCGGCAATCAGGATGGGGGTGCCGTGCTCGTCGGAGCCGGAAACGGTGAGCACGTCGTGCCCGGCCATCCGCATGTACCTGCTGAAGACGTCGGAGGGCACGCCGAACCCGGCCACGTGGCCGATGTGGCGCGGACCGTTGGCATACGGCCAGGCGACGGCGGACAGGACATGAGTCATGCCGTTGATCCTAGGAGCGTCGGGCTACCTGGTTTCGGCCGGGCGGAGCGGGCCCGACCCGGGCGAGACGGCATCGATCACCTCGACCGGGTCGCCGACCCGGATCTGTCCCGGGCCGTCGGGCACGAGATTGACGCCAAACCAGGTCTTGCCGTCCCATCGGCGCAGCCGCGCCAGCGAGGCGATCGGCTCCTTCTCACGTTCCCCCGTGTCGGGATCGATGGTGGTGAGCACGCACCGCGCGCAGCCCTTCACCGCTCGGAAGGTGACGCTTCCGATCCGGAGCCGGCGCCAATCGTCCTCCACCCAGGGCGCGGAGCCGGCCACCACGACGTTGGGGCGAAACCGGGTCATCGGCAGCGGCTCACGGCCGTGCGCGGCGGCGGCGATCACCACGTCGTTCAAGGCCGCGAGCGAGGCCTCGGTGGTCACCAGGAGCGGGTACCCGTCGGCGAACGAGACTCGGTCCTCGGCGCGGCTGAACTCCGGGCTCGTCGGCCGTCGGGTCGGATCGTCAAGCCACACCAGGTGGGCCTCGACCCCGAGAACGGCAGAGAACCACACGTCAGCATCCGCACTGGCCGTGGCAGCGGTGAGCCGAGAAGACCAGATTGCGACAGGCCGCTGCTTCTGAGGATCGGGGGTCGCGACCTCCAGCGGGTCGATCCCCGGAGCCGTCACCCGGAGACCGGTGGCGGTGATCTCGGGGCACACGAGCACCAGCCGGTTGGCCTCACGCGCCGTAATCGCGATGCCGGTGCCATCGACAAGCATCCAGCGCCGATCACCGGCGAGGCCCCATGGCTCTACGTCGGCCACCTCGAGCGCCTCCCCCCGGCACGACTTGACCGGGTACCGGGCGATGCCGGCGAGGGTGATGGCCATGCGGGTCACCTTAGAAGCGTCGAACCCGTTGTGCCGCTCGGCGCCGGACGACGTCGAGGTGGCGGTAGAGACGGCCGCCCGGGCACGCGGTCTGGTTGGTGTCCCGGTGCCCGTCGATCGCCGGTAGCCACACCGATCGTCCCGCCGGGTAGCGGTCCGAACCGTGTGAGAACACCTTGACCCGCCCTGCCGGTTTGCGGTGATGCCGGTGCAGCTTCCAGGCAGCCAGCTGGACCAACGCGGTCACGACCTTGCCGCCAGGATCGGCGCGCTCGAAGTTGCCGAGCACGGCGACGCCAGTCGAGGTGCTGTTGAACCCCAGCGTGTGCGCACCCAGCACCGCCTTCTTGGCGCCGCCGGCTCTCCCGATCCAGGTACGCCCGAAACGATCGACCACGAAGTTGTAGCCGATGTCAGACCACCCCAGGTTCTGCGTGTGATAGCGGTAGATGCCGCGGAGGAGGCCCGGGACGTCGCGCATCGAGTAGTCGTTGCTGTTCACCGTGTGGTGCAGATGCACCTGCTGGATGGTCCGGTTGTACGACGGTCGACCGGTGCGCAGCGCCGCATCGGCACGCCACGCGTTGCGCCCCAGCATCGGGGGCTTGCGGGCCTCGCGAGACAGTGGTCGCGGCCGTACTCGGGCGCTGGCCGCTGCTGGGTCTCGACCCCCGTCGAGCAGCACCAACGTGAGGTCGTTCGGCCGAACCCCGTCGACCTCTACCCGCACGGCGTCCGAGCGGCCGACCCAGTGGAGATCGGTAGCACTCAGGTCGACGCGCCGTTCTACAGCCGTCCGGTCAGGGCCGTCGCTCAGCAACGACAGCGGCTGCCACAGCGACCAGGTGCCGCCAGCCCGTGTGCGGACACGGACGTCCCGGGGTCCGCCTCGCCACGTGAGACCGACCATCGAGAAGCCGCGCGCCTCGACGGTGGCTCGCCGCCGATTGAGCGGAACATCGAGCGCTCTCACACCGCCGCGCTCCGCGCCGAGCACGAGCTCTCCCCGCTGTGTCTCCTCCGGCTCGGGAGACGCGCGCCCGGTCAGCACCAGCGCGGCAGCCACCAGCGTCAGGGCGAGCGTGACCACGATCGCGCGCCGCCGTGCCTCCGGCCAACCCGAGCAAGCCATCCCGACATCATGCGTCACACCCGTCACATCCGTCGAGGCGGCGTCGACGTCAACCCGTGACGGGCCCGACCGGATCTGAGACGGCCACTCCGGGCGAGTAGCCGGGCTTGGAGGCGCCCTCGACCACGACGATGGTGCGACCCACGTGTTCAGGACCGAGCTGAAGACGGGGCCCGTAGACCCCCTCGACGACCTGGTCGTCAGCGAACCAGACGTAGGCGCGACGAGACGGCTGAGCCGACCAGGTGGCCGCCACCACGGAAAGGGTGCTTCCGGCGCGGGGCGAGCCGACGATCTGGGGCGCTGACTCACGTCGCAGCTTGGCGCGGGCTACCTTGCCGGGCAGCCGGACCGCGACGGTCAGCGCCTCGTAGGCAGGGCGCCGCAAAGTGACGCGCACCGAGATACGGGAACCGGCCAGTGATGGTGTCAGTTTCAACCGTGCCGACGTCGCGCCGCGCAGGGCGCGTCCGTCAGCGAGCCATCGGTAAGCAGCCTTTGCGTCGGGTCTGGTGCGGCCTGGGTCGGCGATCAGCACCTCGCCGACCAGCGCGCGGCCCCGGATGCGCGGCTCACGCACTCGCTCGATCCGGCCAGGACGCACGGGGTTGGTGCGCTCGGTCAGCACCGAGGCGGGCAGGTACCCGATCCGTTTGGCGGTCACTTCTACCGTGAGCGCGTCACCGAGCAGGCCGGGCGCGAGGGTCAGCGTTGACCTCGTGGCGCCACGCACCGGACGGCCGTCTGCCCTCCACTGGTAGCTCACGGCGACAGCCTCGGGATCCCAGGTACCCGCCCCTGCGGTCAGGGTCTCGCCCACCCGCGGCGTCCCGCTGATGCGTGGAGCGCGGCCGATGCTCCGCACGCGCTCGTCGGCCAGGTGGATGAAGCCGGTGGGCCACGCTGCCTCTCCGCGGCTGATCGTGCGCCACCGGAAATCCCCGCCGAATATGTCCTCGGAGATCTGGATGGTGTCGGCCGAGAGCACCTTCTCGACCATCGCGACGTGACCGTTCTCGCCCCAGCCGCCCGCGAAGCTGTCCCACCACGCGACGGAGCCGACGATCGGCGTCATGTCGGTGCTGCCGGGCAGCTCGTAGCCCCAGCGGTGCGCGTCGCCCGAGCCGTCCCACGGCCGCGACGCCGGTCCCCCCCGCTGGATCAATCGGAACGCGACGTAGTTGGTGCAGTTGTGCCCGGTGACCATGTTCCAGTAGCTGCGCTGGTTGGCCGCGGCGTAGCCGCCGTTACCGAAGCCCCCTCCAGCGCACGCGTCGTAGCCGACGCAGTGGATGGTCGCTGCGTGCGAAGGCGGCGCGGCGGGCAGCGTCGTACCTACCAAGGCCACCAAGCCCAGCGCAACGCCGAGGAGAGCCCGAGAAGGGCGAGCGGGAAGCACCCCTGCAGTCTCTATCACTGCGCCTTGCGCGGGCGCCATTTCGACCAGGAAGTCAGCTGAAGTCGAGGTCGCCGGTGCGCGAGCGCTTGAGCTCGTAGAAGTACGGGAACCGGGAGACCAACACACAGCCGTCCCACAACGAGCCAGCCTCCTCGCCGCGGGGAATCTTGGAGAGCACCGGGCCGAAGAAGGCCGAGCCCTCGAAGGAGATGGTCGGGGTGCCGACATCGTCGCCCACCTGGTCCATGCCCTCGTGGTGCGAAGTCGCGACCGCGTCGTCGAGCGAGGTGTCATCCATGGCCTCGACCAGCTCGGGCTCCAGGCCCGCCTCGGCGAGGGCTGCCGAGATCAGCTCGCGCGTGACGTCCTGCTGCTCGAGGTGGATCCGGGCGCCAAGAGCGTTGTAGAGCGGTAGCAGAACCTCCGAACCGTGCTTGTGCTGAGCGGCGATGCAGACCCGCACAGGCCCCCACGCTGGCTTCAGCATCTCGCGGTACGAGTCTGGAATGTCCTTGTCCTGGTTGAGGTAGGCCAGGCTCATCACGTGCCAGGTGACCTCGATGTCGCGCACCTGCTCGACCTCGAGGATCCAGCGCGAGCTGATCCACGCGAAGGGGCACATCGGGTCGAACCAGAAGTCGGCGTTCGTCATATTGACGATTCAACCACCCGGCCCAATCCGGTCGTTCAGCGCTTGACGACGACCTTGGTGGCAGCCCGAGAACCCTCGATGATCTCGGTGCCTCCGTACTCCACGACCACCCGCCGGGTGCCTGGCGACAGGTCGGGCACGAGCAGACGCACGACACCATCGTTGAGGCGGCCCTGCGCCACGTTCTTACCGATCGTCACGGTCACCAGGCCCTTGGGCACGACCCCGGGAGCGGACACCGCGACGGTCACCATCGCTGCCCCACGACGGCCAGCCGCCTTTACGCCCGTGAGCGAACCGGTGGTGGTGCGGCCAAAGGCAAAGGTCCGCACCAAGTCGCGGAACCGATCCTTGCTGGCGGTGACGCGGACGGCGACGTCCTGGCCGACGTCGTCGCCGGTGAGCTGGTAGGTGGCCGCGGTCGCGCCGTCGATGGGCACCTCGCCGCGCAGCCACTGGTAGGCGACGGCGGCGTCCTGCGGGGTGAATCCCCCGGTCTCGATGGTGAGCTTGGAACCGAACCGGTTGCGACCTGCGGCCGTCAGCGGGGCGACCGCCTCGATGATGCCTTCGACCACGGGGCCGACCACCCGAGGTGAAGGTGCGTTCGCCTTGGCGTACCCGTCACGTCGCGCGACCTCGACGACGCTGATCGTGGTGCCCACCAAGGCCTGAGTCAGCGTGAGCTGCGGCCCGGTCGCGCCCTTGATGACGGTGCCGTCGGCCTTCCAGCGGAACGCGGTGATCTTGGGTTGCGGCGCGAACGCTCCCGGCGTCGCGGTGAGCACCTCGTCGACCATGCCGTCACCCTGCAGGGTCGGCGCCTCGGTCGGCGCCAGCTGGCCCAGGCCCACCGGCGCCGTCGCAGTCGAGACCGACGAGCCCGTGCCGTAGCCGGTGCGAGCCGCGCTCACCTGCACCGCGATCGCCTTGTCGACCTGCGTCGGGCCGGGGAGAAATGTCGACGACGTTGCCCCGGAGATAGCGACTCCGTCGGCGAGCCACTGGTATCGGTGAGAGTCCGCCGTCGGCTTCCACGAACCCGTCGTGGCAGTGAGGGGCTGGTCGACCTGGGGGGTGCCCGAGACCACGGGCAACGCGGTGTTGGCCACGGCCTTGTCGACGAAGTGGATGAAGCCGGTCGGCCAGCCCTGGCCGTCCTTGACGATCGTGCGCCAGTGGAAGTCGCCGCTCCAGCTGTCCTCGGAGATGACGATCTCGGTGTCGGAGATGACCTTCTCGACGTAGGCGACGTGCCCGCTGGAGCCAGCGCCAGGCACGCCACGGTCCCACCACGCCACCGACCCGACCGTCGGCGCGGTGTCGGTGATGCTGGCCATCGCGTAGCCCCAGTAGTACGCGTTGCCCGAACCGCCGCTCCACGGCCGCTCGGCCGACATGCCGGCCTGGATCATCCGGTAGGCGATGTAGTTGGTGCAGTTGTGGCCCTTGTACATCCGCCAG
This sequence comes from Nocardioides sp., assembly GCA_049583775.1. Taxonomy (GTDB): domain Bacteria; phylum Actinomycetota; class Actinomycetes; order Propionibacteriales; family Nocardioidaceae; genus Nocardioides. The sequence goes on along the minus strand of JBAUWM010000100.1, from coordinate 1,514 downwards.
TACATCTGCTGGCTGCGTGCCGCGTAGCCCGCGCTCGGCATGCCTGCCTCGGCGCACGAGGCATAGCCCGTGCAGAGGTAGGTCGACGAGGCCGAAGCTGGCGCGGCGCTCCCGGCCACGAGTGCCGGCATCCCCGCTACGACCAACGCCCCCAAAAGGAGCGCAGGCAGCAGTCGCCGGGACCGGGGAAGATGGGGCACGGGGAACACTGTCAAGCACATCCAGTGTGTTTCGCAACAATTTCCCCATAACTCACTTTGGCAACATTTTCGCGCACGGTGTAATTACAAGCGTGTCGTTTCCTGTTATCGAGCCGGCAGACAGGAGATCTTGCCGTCCGGGCGCACACCCCGAAATTCGGGTGCTGGACCGAGTGACAGGATGGCGAACATGCCTGGAACCAATCTCACGCGGGACGAGGCCGCGATCCGTGCCTCCCTCCTCGACGTCAGCGACTACACCGTCGAGCTCGACCTCACGACCGGGGACGAGACCTTCGCGTCCACCACCACCCTGAACTTCACGTGCACCGAGCCCGGCTCCGAGACGTTCGCCGACCTGGTCGGCGCCACGATCCACGAGATCACGCTCAACGGCGTGTCCCTCGACCCGGGTACCTATGCCGACAGCCGGATCCCGCTGCCCGGGCTCCAGGCCGACAACACGCTCGTGGTCCGGGCGGACTGCCGCTACTCGAACTCCGGCGAGGGCCTTCACCGGTTCGTCGACCCCGCCGACGACCGCGTCTACCTGTACTCACAGTTCGAGGTGCCCGACGCACGCCGAGTGTTCGCCACGTTCGAGCAGCCTGATCTCAAGAGCGTCTTCCACTTCCGGGTCACCGCACCCGACCACTGGAAGGTCGTGTCGAACGCGCCCACCCCCGAGCCAGTTCCCCTCGACGGCGCCGCGGGCACCGCGCTGTGGACGTTCCCGCCCACCAAGCGGATGTCGACCTACATCACCGCGATCGTGGCCGGTGAGTACCACGCAGTCTTCGACACCTATGAGGGCGCCTTCGGCACGATCCCCCTCGGGCACTACTGCCGCCAGTCGCTGGTCGAGCACCTCGACCGCGACGAGCTGGTCAAGCTCACCAAGCAGAGCTTCGAGTTCTTCGAGGAGAAGTTCGACTTTCCCTATCCCTTCGAGAAGTACGACCAGCTCTACGTGCCCGAATACAACATGGGCGCGATGGAGAACGCCGGCTGCGTGACGCTGCGCGACGAGTACCTCCCACGTAGCCGTCAGCCGCGGTCGTTCTACGAGTTCCGCTGCTCGGTCATCACTCACGAGATGGCCCACATGTGGTTCGGCAACCTGGTCACGATGCGCTGGTGGGACGACCTCTGGTTGAACGAGTCGTTCGCTGAATGGGCCTGCTACTGGTGCGAGGCCGAGGCCACCGAATACACCGACGCGTGGACGGGCTTTGCCAATGCCCGCAAACAGACCGGCTACCGCGCCGACCAGCTGCCCAGTACCCACCCGATCGCCGCCGACAACCACGACCT
>JBAUWM010000099.1:0-7186 GCA_049583775.1 Nocardioides sp. | reverse complement strand
CAGGTGCTCGCCGCCACGGAAGCGGACGCCGCGGCGCCCGCGCGGATCGCCGACTGGGAAGCGGCCGACGACGTCGTCGTCGCCCGGGCTGCGCACACGCTCGAGGACATCTGCACCGATGATGCGGTCGACCTGGCGCGGATGTCGGTCGGGCTGCGAGTGGTGCGAGGGCTGCTCAACTAGCTGCCGTCACCGCTCCGTTATTGGTTCGCTGGCTGTCGGTGCCGGCGACTAAAGTTGTTGTCGATGGCAACCTCTCTCGGAACTCCTCCCGCGCTCCCCGACCCAGACGCGCATCCACCCGCCGGGGTGCACTCCTTGTGGCGGCTGCGGGGCTACCTCCGCCCGCACCGCATGGCCCTGGCCATCATGCTCGCGACGTCGCTGGGCGGCGTGGGCCTGACCATCGGAATCCCGCTGGTCACCAAGGCGATCATCGACGGCCCGATCGCCGACCGCGACATCGACGGCATCCTGCCGTTGGGCCTGCTCGCGTTGGCCCTGGGCGTGCTCGAGGCGCTGCTGATCTTCTGGCGGCGCTGGGTGCAGAGCAAGGCGGTGCTGTCGGTCGAGACCGTCATGCGTCACGACCTCTACGACCGGCTCCAGCAGTTGCCGATGTCGTTCCACACGCGCTGGCAGTCGGGTCAACTGCTCTCACGCGCCACCACCGACCTGAGCGCGATCCGCCGGTTCTTCGGCTTCGGCATGCTCTTCCTCGTCATCAACATCGTGCAGCTGCTGCTCGTCACCGGCGTGCTGCTGCACATGTACTGGCCGCTCGGTCTGGTCGTGGCCGTCGCGGCCGCCCCGATCGTGATGCTGTCGATGCGCTTTGAGAAGAAGTACGTCGTCATCTCCCGTCGAGTGCAAGACGAGCAAGGCGACCTGGCCACCCACGCCGAGGAGGGCGCGGTCGGCATCCGTGTCATCAAGTCGTTCGGACGCGGCGAGCACGTCTCCGAGCAGTACGAGGAGGCCGCCCGCACGCTGCACGCCACGAGCATGGAGAAGGTGCGGCTCGCGGCTCGGTTCTGGACCTTCCTCGAGGTCATTCCCAACCTGGCGGTCGGAGTGGTGCTGCTGCTGGGTGCCATCGGCGTCGGCCGCGGCGCACTCACCCCCGGAGAGCTGGTCGCGTTCATCACCCTGCTGTTGTCGCTGGTCTGGCCGGTCTCCTCGCTCGGCGTGATCCTGGCGATGGCCCAGGAGGCGATGACCGCGGCTGCGCGGATCCTCGAGATCTACGACATCGAACCCGACATCGTGAGCGGCACGGAGGTGATCGAGCAGCCGCGCGGGCACCTGCGCTTCGAGCACGTCGACTTCGCCTTCGCCGATTCGCCCCACGAGCTCGTGCTGCGCGACATCAACCTCGACCTGGCGCCGGGCGAGACGATCGCCCTGGTAGGCGCGACCGGATCCGGCAAGTCGATCCTGACGGGACTCATTCCGCGGCTCTACGACGTCACTGGCGGGCGAATCACCATTGACGGGGTCGATGTCCGTGACCTCGAGCTCACCCACCTTCGCTCCTTGGTTGCCACCGCCTTCGAGGAACCGACACTCTTCTCGATGAGCGCGCGCGAGAACCTCACGCTCGGTCGCTCCGATGCCAGCGACGCCGACATCGAGGCCGCCCTCGACATCGCGCAGGCCGGCTTTGCGCGCGAGTTGCCGTGGGGGCTCGACACCCGAATCGGCGAGCAGGGCATGGCCCTCTCCGGCGGTCAGCGACAACGACTGGCCCTCGCCCGCGCGGTACTGGCCGAACCGAAGATCCTGGTGCTCGACGACACCTTGTCGGCGCTCGACGTGCACACCGAGAAGCTGGTCGAGGAAGCGCTGCGCAATGTGCTCGGCTCCACCACGGGTCTGGTCGTCGCGCACCGCGCTTCGACCGTGCTGCTCGCCGACCGGGTCGCGCTGCTGCAAGGCGGCACCATCACGCATGTCGGCGACCACCGCGAGCTGCTCAGCACGGTGCCTGCCTACCGCGAACTACTCGCGGCCGACGCCGAGGTCGTGACCGCGTGAGCGGCCCCACTCCAGCCAGCGACTGGCGCGGTGTCGCGAAGGTCGACGAAGAGGAAGCCGCCGAGCGCGCCGGAGCCGGCCGCTTCACCGGTGGCTCCGCCGAGCTGCTGAGAGAGCTGCTGCGGCCCTACAAGCGCGCCATCTACGTGCTCATCGGCGTCGTCGTCATCGAGAACGCCGCCCGTTTGTCGATTCCCTACCTGGTCAAGGAAGGCATCGACACCGGAATCCCGCCGATTCGTGCCGACAACGACCTCGGACCGCTGGGCCTCATCGTCGGCCTGGTGCTGGTGGCCACGCTGACCCAGGCCGTCACCCGCAACCTGTTCTTGGTGCGGTCGGGGCGGATCGGCCAGGACGTGCTCTACCAAGTACGGCGCCGCGTCTTCCGGCACTTCCAGGTGCTCAGCCCCGCCTTTCACGACGACTACACCTCAGGTCGCGTGATCTCGCGGCAGACCTCCGACGTTGATGCGATCTACGAGATGCTCGAGACGGGTTTCGACGGTCTGGTCACGGCTGCCCTGACGCTCGTCGGAACGGCCGCTCTGCTGCTCTTCCTCGACGTGAAGCTAGGCCTCGTCGCCTTGTGCTGTGGCCCGTTCCTGTTCTGGATCACCGCGTGGTTCCGCCGCGAGTCGGCCAGCAGCTACCGCGTCACCCGCGAGAAGGTCGCGCTGGTCATCGTTCACTTCGTGGAGTCGATGGGCGGCATCCGCGCGGTGCAGGCCTTCCGCCGCGAGCCGCGCAACGAGGAGATCTTCGACGACGTCAACGACCAGTACCGCCGGGCCAACCTCACGGCGTTCCGGCTGGTTGCGCTCTTCATGCCGGGCATCCGGCTGATCGGCAACATCACCATCGCGGTCGTGCTCGTCTACGGCAGCTACCGCGCCTACAACGGCGATGTGACCGTCGGGGTGCTCGCGGCGTTCCTGCTCTACCTGCGTCAGTTCTTCGAGCCGATGATGGAGATCTCGCAGTTCTACAACACCTTCCAGTCCGCCTCAGCGGCGCTCGACAAGCTGGCTGGCGTGCTGCGCGAGGAGCCGTCGGTGCCCGAGCCCGAGCGCCCGACCGCGTTGGGACAGGCGCACGGTGAGCTGCGCTTCGAGAACGTGCGCTTCGCCTACGTCGAGGGCCGCGACGTCCTGCCCGGCCTCGACCTCACCGTGCCCGCCGGGCAGACCGTGGCCCTGGTCGGCACCACCGGCGCCGGCAAGACCACCCTGGCCAAGCTGGCCACCCGGTTCTACGACCCCGACGAAGGCCGGGTGCTGCTCGACTCGCTCGACCTGCGCGACCTCACCTCGGCTGACCTGCGCTCGTCTGTCGTGATGGTCACCCAGGAGAACTACCTGTTCTCAGGCACGATCGCCGACAACATCCGATTCGGCCGTCCCGAGGCCACCCAGGCCGACATCGAGGAAGCAGCCCGCGCGCTCGGCGCCCACGACTTCATCACCGCGCTGCCACACGGCTACGACACCGACGTGGCGAACCGCGGTGGCCGGCTCAGCGCCGGGCAGCGTCAGCTGGTCGCGTTCGCTCGCGCCTTCCTGGCCGACCCGGCGGTGCTGATCCTCGACGAGGCGACGTCCTCGCTCGACGTCCCGTCCGAACGGTTGGTGCAGAAAGCGCTGCGCACCGTGCTCGCCGGCCGCACGGCGGTGATCATCGCCCACCGACTCTCCACGGTCGAGATCGCCGACCGAGTGCTCGTGATGGAGCACGGCCGGATCGTCGAGGACGGGTCACCGGCCGAGCTGATCGGCAGTGGCGAGGGACGTTTCTCCGACCTTCACGATGCGTGGCTAGCCTCACTGGCATGACCGACCCCATCACCGAGCTCAGTCGCGCCGGTGTCGCCGATACCGTCCGGCTCACCACCGAGGGCGACCTCACGCCGCGCGTCGTGGTCGATGAGGCGCTCGGCCGCATCGCCGCCGGCGACCCTGCCCTGAATGCCTTCTCGGTGGTGGCCGGCGATCAGGCACGTGCCGACGCGATCACCCTCGGACGCAAGCGCACCGACCGCGGCGCCCTGCACGGTGTGCCGATCGCGATCAAGGAAGAGCTCGATGTCGCGGGCCTGGTCACCACGTTCGGAGGTGAGGGCAACTCCACCCCCGCCAAGGCCGACTCCGAGATCGTGCGCCGGCTGCGCGAGGCCGGTGCGGTGATCGTCGGCAAGACCACGATGCCCGAGTTCGGGGCCTACCCCTACACCGAGAGCACGTCGCGCGGCCTGACCCGCAACCCCTGGGACCCCACCCGCACGCCGGGCGGATCCAGCGGGGGCACCGCAGCCGCGGTCGCAGCAGGCCTCGTGCCGGCCGCGATCGGCGGTGACGGTGGCGGTTCGATCCGCATTCCGTCCGCCTGCTGCGGCCTCTTCGGGCTCAAGCCCCAGCGCGGCCGCGTCAGCTCGTCTCCGCATCCGCACCTGTGGTTCGCGCTCGGCACCGCCGGACCACTGACCCGGTCGGTGCTCGACAGCGCCCTCATCTACGACGTGATCCGCGGCAACCTGCCCACCGACCTCTTCACCGCCGGCGGCACCGAGTCCTTCGCCGACGCGGCTCGGCGTCGTCCCGGCCGGCTGCGCATCGGGTGGTCAGTCGAGCCCGTGACCAAGGGCGTGAAGCCCGATCCGCTCCACGTCGACGCAGTCCAGCGGACCGCTGCCCTGCTCCGCGACCTCGGCCACGACGTGCGCCCGGTCGACCCCCGCTACCCCGACCCGACGGCGGCCTTCGTGCCCCAGTTCTTCGCCGGGATCCGCGCCGAAGCCGACATGGTCGAGCACTACGACCGCCTCGAGCGACGCACCCGCGAGACCTACCGGCTCGGCACCTGGGCCACCCCGCGTGTCACCGAGTGGGCGCTGAAGGCCACCCAGCGAGTCTCAGTCAAGGCGAACCGGATCTTTGATCAAGTCGACGTGCTGCTCACCCCGACCATCGCGCACCGACCGCCCCGCGTCGGCATTCTCGACGGCCGCGGCACGGTGGCGTCCTCCTTGCTCGCGTTGCCGGCCATTGCCTACGCGGCTATCTGGAACGTCGCCGGCAACCCTGCTGCCAACGTGCCCTGCGGCCTCGCTGACGACGGCCTGCCCGTCGGGGTCCAACTGGTGGGTCGCACCGACGACGAGACGACGCTGCTGAGCCTGGCTGCGCAGCTCGAGGAGGCGCGTCCCTGGCCGCTGACCGTCGGGGACGCGGGATAGGAGAGCCCATGGCGGCAGCGATCGAGGTGGTCGACCTGGCCATTGCCTACGGCGACCTCAAGGCCGTCGATGGGGTGAGCTTCGAGGTGGCCGAGGGAGAGTTCATCGGCATCCTCGGGCCCAACGGAGCGGGCAAGACCACCACCTTGGAGATGGTCGAAGGCCTGCGTCGGCCCGACCGTGGGAGCGTCACCGTGCTCGGCCAACCCGTGTGGCCTCGCGATCCGGCCCTGCTGCGCCGGATGGGCGTGCAGCTGCAGGCCTCGGCCTTCTTCGAACGTCTCACCGCCCGGGAGCAGATTCGCACCTTTGCCTCCCTGTACGGCGTGGGGGCCGCAGTGGGTGACGAATGGCTCGACCGTGTCGGTCTCGCCGACAAGGCCGACACTCGGGTGGAGACCCTGTCCGGCGGGCAGGCGCAGCGGCTCTCGCTCGCCTGTGCGCTGGTGCACGACCCCGACGTCGTCTTTCTCGACGAACCGACCGCCGCCCTCGACCCTCAGGCGCGACGCAACCTCTGGGACCTCCTCTCGGGCCTCAACCACTCGGGTCGCACCGTCGTGCTCACCACGCACTACATGGACGAGGCCGAGATGCTGTGCGACCGGGTCGCGATCATGGACGCCGGCCGGATCCTGCAGGTCGACACTCCGGCGGCGCTGATCGCCGGCAACGTGCCCGGCGGCACCCTCGAGGACGTCTTTCTCAGCCTGACCGGCCGCGAGTACCGCGCATGACATCACCTACGCCTCGGCCCCAGGTCGTGAGGGACGCCCGATGAACACCTTTGTCGCCCTCTCGGTCGCCATCATCAAGGGCTTCACGCGCGACAGGGCCTCGGTGTTCTTCGCGCTGATCTTTCCCCTAATGTTCCTCGTGCTGTTCGGCGGCATCTTCGCCGACCAGACCCAGCCGAAGGTCGACCTCATCGCGGTCGGCACCGTGCCTCTCATCGATGAGATGCCCGACGATGCCCGGAAGGCCTTCGACGAGACCTTCGAGGTCACCGCGACCGAGGACCTCGCCGGCGCCCTCGAGGAGGTGCGCAAGGGCGACGCCGACGTCGCGGTCGAGATGTCGGGCGAGACCTTGGTGGCGCACTACACGCAGACCGACCAGGTGAAGGCCGCGATCACGCAGGGCGCGTTGCGGGCGTTCGTCGACGGCGCGAACGTCACCGCCAGTGGCGCCCCACCGCGCTTCGCGTTCGAGGCTGAACGGGTGGAGGACGACTCACTCAGCACCATCCAGTTCGTCACGCCAGGCCTGCTCGGGTGGGCCGTAGCGATGAGCGCGAGCTTTGGTGCTGCCGCCACCCTGCAAGGCTGGCGGCAGAGCAAGCTGCTGCGCAGACTCCAGCTGGCACCCGTCTCCGCGCGCACGGTCGTGGGCGCCCGGGTGGCCGTCACGATCGGCATCGCGCTGGTGCAGATGGCGATCTTCCTCGGTCTCGGCGCCGCAGCCTTCGGTCTCACTCTTACTGGCTCGTGGTGGGTGGCGATCCCGACCCTGATCGTGGGCACGCTCTGCTTCATGTCCTTGGGGCTGCTCGCCGGAGCCATCACGACGACCACCGAGGGCGCCGTCAACGCGGCCAACTTCATGGTGCTGCCGATGGCGTTCCTCAGCGGTTCGTTCTTCCCGCTTGATGCCGCCCCGACGTGGCTGCAGACGGTCTCCAACCTGTTGCCGCTGCGCCATCTCAACGACGCGATGCTCGACGTCATGGTGCGCGGTGAGGGGCCAGCGGCAGCACTGGCGCCGATCGGCATCCTGGCGGGCTTCGCGCTCGTGGTGACCCTTGTCGCCGCCCGGCTGTTCCGGTGGGAGACCACCTAGGCTGCCGGCATGACGTCCTTGCTGTGGCAGACGCCACGAGCGATCGTGCGGCGGGTGCTGCGCCCCGGAGCGCCGAGC
>JBAUWM010000098.1:0-6023 GCA_049583775.1 Nocardioides sp. | reverse complement strand
TTGCTGGTCCTTGTCGAGCCAGTGCGGTGCGGCGCGGGTGGGGGAACCGTCCATCGCAGCAGTCAAGCAGAACGCCCGGCCGCAGTTCAGCGACCGGGCGTTCTGAGAGTCACATGCGCTCGAGGATCAGCGCCATGCCCTGGCCGCCGCCGACGCACATGGTGATCAGGCCGGTCGACTTGTCGTGGAAGTCGAACGAGTTGATCATCGTGTTCTGCAGTCGGGCGCCGGTCATGCCGAACGGGTGGCCCACGGCGATCGCGCCGCCGTTGACGTTGAGACGGTCGAGGTCGATACCGAGGTCCTGGTACGACGGCACGACCTGCGCCGCGAACGCCTCGTTGATCTCGACCAGGTCGATGTCGCCGATGCTCATGTTCGCGTTGGCCAACGCCTTCTTGGTGGCTTCGACCGGACCCATGCCCATGATCTCGGGCGAGAGACCGGAGACACCGGTGGAGACGATGCGGGCGAGCGGCTTGAGGCCGAGCTCCTTGGCGCGGGTGTCAGACATGATGATCACCGCGGCTGCGCCGTCGTTGAGGGCACAGCAGTTGCCGGCCGTGACCACGCCGTCCTCGCGGAAGACGGGCTTGAGACCGGCGATGGCGTCGTAGGTGACACCAGCGCGCGGGCCGTCATCGGCCGTGACGACGGTGCCGTCAGGCGTGCTGACGGGTGTGATCTCGCGCTGCCAGAACCCGTTGGCGATCGCCTTCTCGGCGAGGTTCTGCGAGCGGACGCCGAACTCGTCGAGCTCTTGGCGGGAGAGGCCGCGCATGGTGGCGATGTTCTCGGCGGTCTCACCCATGGCGATGAAGATGTCGGGCGCCAGGCCGTCCTCGCGCGGGTCGTGCCACTTCGCGTTGGACGCCGTGGTGGCGGCGGTGCGGGCCTGGGCCTCCTCGAACATCGGGTTCTTGGTGTCTGGCCAGTGGTCGGGGGTGCCCTTGAGGAACCGCGACACGGTCTCGACGCCGGAGGAGATGAAGACGTCGCCCTCACCAGCCTTGATCGCGTGGAACGCCATCCGGGTGGTCAGCACCGACGAGGAGCAGTACCGGTTGACGGTCGCACCTGGCACGTAGTCCATGCCCAGGATCGTGTTGACGACCTTGGCCACGTTGAACCCGGCCTCGCCACCGGGCTGGCCGCAGCCCAGGTAGTGGTCGTCGATGGTGGTGGGGTCGAGCTCAGGAATCTTGTCGAGCGCCGCCTTGATGATGGTGGCGGCCAGATCATCGGGACGGAGGTCCTTGAGCGACCCCTTCATCGCGCGACCGATGGGCGACCGCGCGGCGGAGACGATGACTGCTTCGGGCATGGAGGAACTCCGATCTCGGTGGGTGTGCGCCTCCGAGACTAGAACAGGGTCTCCTGACAGGATCGTGGGGTGCGTCACGTCTACGAATGTCCGACCCGTTGGGCAGACCTGGACATGCTCGGACACGTCAACAACGTGGTGTACGTCGACTACCTGCAAGAGGCGCGCGTCGACATGATGCGCACGCTCTTCGCCCACCGCCGAGGCGACCTCACCGAGGGCGTCGTCGTGGTTCGGCACGCCGTGACCTACCTGACCCCGCTCATGTTCGGCCGCCCGACCGTCACCGTCGAGTGCTGGATCAGCGAGGTGCGGGCGGCCACGTTCACCCTCACTTACGAGGTGCTCCACACCGCCGAGGACGGCACTCGCACGGTCTACGTGCGGGCGACGACCACCCTGACCCCGTACGTGTTCGCCGACGAGCGCCCGCGCCGGATCACCGCGGAGGAGAAGGCGCGGCTGGCGACCTACCTCGAGCCGCCGGACGTCGGCGCACCTCTGCGCGCTCCGGCCATCGCCGAGGTGCAGCGTGAGGGCGCCCACCACTTTCCGCTCCACGTGCGCTTCTCCGACGTCGACGCCTACCGGCACGTCAACAACGTGAAGTACTTCGAGTTCCTGCAGGAGTCGCGGATCCGGATGGTCGGCGACCTGGTCGACCGGCAGCAACTGAACTTCCCAGGGCTCGTCGTTGCTCAGACCGACGTGGAGTACCGTGCGCCGATCTTGATGCGGGCCGAGCCGTACGACCTCTACTCCGAGATCGTGCGGGTGGGTGGACGCTCGATGACGGTCGAGTCGGAGATCGCCGACGGCGACATCACGCTGGCCAGGGGCCGGGTGGTGGTGGTGTTCTTCGACCCGAAGGCCGGCCACTCGGTCGAGCCGTCGCCCGAGGTGAGGGCGGCGTTGACGATCAGGTGACTCGGCGCCTACTCGAACGTATTGACCATGAACTGGGCTGCGTGGGTCACGTAGTCCCAGAACTGCGCGTCTTGTTCGGGCGTCAGGTCCACGGAGTCGAGACCGGCCCGGAAGTGCACTAGCCAGCGGTCCTTGGCCTCGGGGTTGACCGCGAACGGCGCGTGCCGCATCCGGAGGCGGGGATGGCCGCGCTGGTCGGAATAGGTGCTGGGTCCGCCCCAGTACTGCACGAGGAAGAGCAGAAAGCGCTCCTCGGCCGGGCCGAGGTCTTCTTCGGGGTAGAGCGGCCGGAGCACCTCGTCGGTAGCGACCCCTTCGTAGAAGCGCGCCACGATCCGGCGGAGAGTCTCGAAGCCGCCGATCTCCTCGTAGTACGTCGTGCTCACGCCGTCGGCTCCTGTCGCTGCCACACCACGCGCTGCGGGAATGGGATTTCGATGCCCTCGTGGTCGAAGCGTGCCTTGATCCGCTGACGCATCTCGCGGGCGATCGCCCACTGCTCGCCGGGCGTGGTCTTAAGCACCACACGGATGGTCACCGCGTCGGCGGCGAGTTCTTGCACGCCCCACACGGAGGGTTCTTCGATGACCTTGCCGTGGAAGTCTTCGTCTTCCCACATCTGGTGGGCGATGTCTTGCAGGACGTCTCGCACCCGGGTCAGGTCCTCGCTGTAGGCGACGCCGATGTCCAGCACGGTCTGCGACCAGTTCTGGCTCTGGTTGCCGACCCGCACGATCTCGCCGTTGGGCACGTACCAAACGGTGCCGTTGATGTCGCGCAGTCGAGTCACCCGCAGGCTCACGGCCTCGACCGTTCCGGTGGCCTCGCCGACGTCGATGATGTCGCCGACGCCGAACTGATCTTCCAGGATCATGAAGATGCCGGACAGGAAGTCCTTCACCAGCGACTGGGCGCCGAAGCCGAGCGCGATGCCGATGATGCCGGCGCTCGCGATGATCGGCGCGATGTCGACCCCCAGCTGGCTGAGCATCATGGTGCCGAAGACCGCGACGAGCAGGCCAGTGACGATGCTCTTGAAAAGACTGCCCATGGTCTCGGCGCGCTGCATGCGGCGGGCCGAGGCCCCGATGTTCATCCGGTCTGGCAGTACGCCCTGACCCGCACGATCGACGACACGGCCGACCACCTTGAACAGCAACCACCTCAGCACCAGGGCCAGCACCAACAGCCCGAGCAGTGCCAGCGGGACGCCGATGATGTTGTTGGAGTAGTTCGCGAGCTCAGAGCTGCCGGTGATGTCGAAGACCGTGTTGCAGATGATCTGGTCGTCCGGGCAGGTGTTCAGGTCGGCGGCCATTCCCCATGCATAACAGGTCATGCAGGTGTGGTGCCCGTCACCCCGGGTCTGCCGATACCCTGGTCACGTGACCACGATGCAGACCGTCCGCCGCTTCGCGACCGTTCTGGCCGGGCTCGCCGCCCCGTTGCTGCTCGCCGGCCCGGCGTCCGCCGACGTGCCCGAGCTGTGGCCCGAGAACGAACCGGTTGACCCGCTGAACGCCATCCTGGTGCTGGGCGGTATCCCGCTCCTGCTCCTGGCCGCCATCACGCTTGCGGTCTACCTGCCGTCGCTGATGAGAGGCGAGAACGTCACGCCTGGGTCCTCAGTGCCCGATGACCAGTGGATCGGCGGGCCGCGCCCGGCCGCCGGCGAGCTGGCCGACCCCGATTCCGCGACGTCCGAGGCAGGCGGAGCCAGTGGCCGCTGGTGACCGGTTCTCGACTGCCCGGTTCTCGACTGCAGAGCGGGCGGCGCTCGACGTCACCATCCGCAAGGCTGAACAACTGTGCCGCGCGGAGTTCTCGGTCTTCGTCGGCAACGCCTCCGGCGACTCACGCAGCTTCGCCACCAGCCTGCACAACACCCTGGTCGCGCCGGCGCGCAGTGTGCTGGTGATGGTCGACCCCGAGCAGCACCTGCTCGAGGTGGTCACCGGCGGCTACGTGCGCCGCACCTTGACTGATCCGCAGGTGGAGCTGGCGATCGCCACGATGTCGCGGTCGTTCGCCGACGGCGACCTGGTGGGCGGACTGACGCGCGGCATCCAACAGCTCGCCGAGCACGCCCGCCCCCAGGTCTAGGCGGATCTAGGCGCCCAGATCTAGGCGCCCAGCGCTCGAGCAGCAAGAGCGCGCACGACCTCGGCTCGGCCTTCGCGCACGTAGCGCAGGGCACCCGGGTTGGCGGTGGCCGTGGCAAGCCACTCGTCGAGTCGCTCGAGCAGCTCGGGTGAGGCCATCGGCATCGGGAACAGCCCCTGCAGGGCCACGGCTGCCTTGTGGGAGCCCAGGGTTTCCCAGGCGGTGCCGACGGCCTCGAGGTAGCGCTCGACGAAGGGCGCGAGCACCTCTTGCTGGTCGGAGACCTGGAACTGCGTCGAGATGCTGCGAGCGGTCTCGTTCGGCGTCGTGGCGCTCATCGCAGCCGTCCAGGCAGCTTCCTTGGCTGCTACGTCGGGCTGCGCCGCACGAGCAGCGGCAGCCCGTTCCTTGCCCGAGATGGTGTTGTCGGCGGCCTCGGCGAGCCGGATCCGATCACCCGCACGGCCAGCCGCGGCCAGACCGGCGATCAGCGTCCAGCGAAGATCCATATCGACGGCGAGCCCGTCGATGACCAGGTCACCGTCGAGGATCTGCTCGAGAGTGGCGAGCCCCTCGTCGCTACGAGCGGCGGCGGCGAGGCTGCGGGCGAAGGTCAGCTGGTGGTCGCTCCCGGGCGCGGCCCCGTCGAGGAGTCGGCGAAGTCCCTGCTCCCACTCGAGCCGCACGGCAGCGCGCTGCTCCGGCGCGATGTAGTGGTTGACCGCCATGGCCGTCATGGCCGGGATCCGGGTGACGCCCCAGGCGTCGGTCTCCTGGCCGATGTTGCCGAGCACGAGGGTGATGAAGTCGCGCGCGGACATCTCGGCGTCGCGCGTCATGTCCCAGGCCGCGCTCCAGATCACGGCGCGCGCCAGTGAGTCGTCGAGCTTGGACAACCCGGCGATCGCCGTGGCGAGCGAGCGCTCGTCGAGACGCACCTTTGCGTAGGCGAGATCTTGATCGTTGAGGAGCAGCAGGTCGGGCTGCTTGAGGCCCACTGCCTCCTTGATGTCGGTGGTCTCGCCCTCGACGTCGACCTCGATGTAGTCGCGGCGGACGAGCCTGCCGTCGCCATCGACGTCGTAGAGGCCGATGCCCAGCCGATGCCGGCGCAGGGTGGGCCAGTCGGGGTGGGCGGTCTGGCGCACGGCGAGCGAGGCGTAGGCGCCGTCGGCGTCCAGCTCGACCACGGGCGTCAGGGTGTTGACTCCGGCGGTCTGCAACCACTCGTTCGCCCAGCCGCTGAGCTCGCGACCCGACGACCGCTCGAGGGCGCTGAGCAGGTCGCTGAACTCGGTGTTGCTGTACGCGTGGTCCTTGAAGTACTGCCGAAGCCCGGCCATGAAGGGCTCGAGACCCACCCAGGCAACCAACTGCTTGAGCACCGAGGCGCCCTTGGCGTAGGTGATCATGTCGAAGTTGACCTCGACGGCCTCGAGGTCGTGGTTGTCGGCGGCTATCGGGTGGGTACTGGGCAGCTGGTCGGCGCGGTAGCCGGTCTGTTTGCGGGCATTGGCAAAGCCCGTCCATGAAGGGCTCGAGGCCCACCCACGCCACCAACTGCTTGAGCACTGAGGCGCCCTTGGCGTAGGTGATCATGTCGAAGTTGACCTCGACGGCCTCGAGGTCGTGGTTGTCGGCTGCGATCGGGTGGGTACTGGGCAGCTGG